>JAXEMQ010000095.1:0-2648 GCA_034099845.1 Faecousia sp. | reverse complement strand
TTTTCCGGCGCTTTCTTTGGCATGGCATTGCCTCCTTTCAGAGATTTTGGACATAGAAAAAGGGCATTCCCGTAGTGCGGAAATGCCCTGAATCTTGGATAAGGGAAGCCTTATCCGGGGGATATGAATTTGTCGTTAATTTAACACCTCCATAAATTTGCCTTCATTCTGCTTGATTTTTCGGGTTGGAAAAGAACGAATAATCAGGTCGCAGAATCCCAAAAAACGTTGGTAATTCAAGGCTTTCCCGGTTTGTCGTAATTATACTGTAAGGGCATACCGCAGCCTCAGCCACTGCTTCTATCTATGTACATCATATTAAAACAGTTTCTTGAGCGGACCCAGCATCGGGACTACTTGCCCCGAACTTATCAAAACTGAATCAACGACTCAGCTGATCAGGGAACCTGAGTACAGGTTCCCTGATCAGTTTTACCTACAATTAAGAGAATAGAGGGCACGCACTCGCCATGTCCACATCACAAAACAATAATCATCCAGCGCAGCAGCCACCAGTTTGGTTTTGCGTCCACTTCTTGGCAAAGTTGGAATCGATCTTTTCGGAAAGCGACAAGAAGCCGGCAGCTTTGGCTTTTCTTACGAGCCGTTATTCTAATGCGTCATTATCGGCGTTTAGAATTCGCGTTGCTGCTTTCCTCTTTTGGTTTCGATGATATGCCGAATTGCCATGATGGGGTGGTAAAAGATCATCCGAGGACCGGCGAAGCGCATAACAAGTCGGATTTTTTCTCGCATGTCCGGCTTGTAGCAATGGACTTTGCAGCTCGAGCAGAAGGTCTTTGTCTGCATAAATGGACAGTGGTCAATCCGTTGCTTTGCGTAGGCCTCCAACGCGGCGCATTCGGGGCAAAGAGAGTTGCCACCGTGCTTTTTTCGGCAGTAAAGTCCAATCATCAGGCCGACAATTTCCTTCTCCCTTTGCCGTTTGCCGTCTACGTTCATCTTCGATTTAGCCATAGGAGTGAAGTCCCGGCAGCAGGGTATTGACGCCCACAAAGGTGAACAGCACCACAGGCACCGCGATCACCACAATCCACGCCATAACCTTGCTGCTGAGCTTTCGGCGCAGACGCAGATGCAGGTAGATGGCGTAGAGAATCCAGGTGATGAGCGCCCAGGTTTCCTTGGGGTCCCAGGTCCAGAAGGCAGACCAAGCCTGCTCCGCCCAGATGGCGCCGGAAAGAATTACCACCGTCAGCAGCAGAAAGCCCAGAGCCACCAGCCGATAGCACAGGAAATCAATCTGCATCAGCTGGTTCTCTACACCATCCTTCCGGCTCAGGGTCAGATATCGGATGCCTGCGCAGCCTGCCAGCACAAAGGAGGCGTAGGAGAATACCGCGGAGCCGATATGCAGGCCGAACCAGGCGCTTTTCAGAGCGGGCATCAGTTCCGTGATCTCCCGGGGCTGCAGGGCAGCGTAGGACAGAATCAGAAACGCCATGGGCATGGCTGCCGCACGGATCCACTGTGCCTGGGTGCGCTTTTGCAGGACAATCAGCATCACTGCCACGCCCCAGGCAAAGGCGGAGGCAAACTCAAACTGGTTGGACAGGGGAATCCGTCCGGCGGTGATGCCACGGGCCACCAGATAGGCGCTCAGGCAGCCGCTTCCTGCCAGAAACAGCCACCAGGCAATCCGCGTAACCTTATCCTTTCGGAACAGCATACCGCCAAATTCCAGAATCACTGCTGCGAAAAACAAGACCAGCGGGGTAAAAAACAATACATTCAGCATTTTTTCTCCTCTTTTTCTATCTCAGTTTCCAATAGCGCGGAAAGTTCGATCTCCATATTCTGGGGCTTGGGGCCGGAAACGCAGTAGCCGTCCTCCCGCACCGTCACGATGGCTGGGGTCTGGAAGAAGCAGAACCACAGACCCACGATCATCAGGCAGAAGGCCGCGCACAGCAGACCGTTTACCGCACTGGGGGTTTTCTTGATCCGCAGGCCGGGGTATTCCACCGGGTTTTCAAAGGTGAAGTCCAGTCCGGCGACGGAAACCGTCTCCCCCGGGAAGGCCATCACCGGGGTGTACACGCCGTCGGAGGCCAGAAGAATCTGGTACACCGGGTTCTTGTACTGCCCGGAGGTCTGGGTGATCAGGGTGAAATTCCCCGCCTCGTCCCGAAGATATCCGGGGTACAAAGCCTCAAACCAGACGCCGTTTACACTGTCCAGAGACAAAAAGCACATTTCTGTCAACAGGAAGCGATCCTCTCCCCCGGTTTCCCCGTTGCGAACCGTCACCGCGCCGGCGGTGCCGTAGGTCTGCTGGTAGATTTTATAGCCGCCGAAGGCCAGGGGGTGATTGACCCGGATTTCCTGTACGCCGCTGTCCCTGCCATCGGGCAGGGTGACATGGATTTTGCTGGCATAGTCCAGATTGCCTGCGCCATCCTCAATGTGGAAGGAATCCACCGCAATGACGGTTCCGTCGCCCATGGTCAGCGCTTCCCCGGGCATACAGGTCTGGTCTGTCACCGTGGGCAGATACAGAGCCGCCGCGCCAAAGAGCACCGTCAGCAAAATGGCAAGGTGGGTCAGGAAGGAGCCGTACCAGCCAATGCCGTTTTTGCTGTAGACCACGGCAGTCTCAAATTCGGTCTTGCGGAAGTGATGGATGT
>JAXEMQ010000094.1:0-5604 GCA_034099845.1 Faecousia sp. | reverse complement strand
GTCTCAAAACGCCGCATATTTTCTCCAACCGAATTGGAACGGTAGTATTGTTCATCTAACGGCTCATAAACAATCACGTTTTCAACTCACCCGTCTCGCTGCGCGAGCCACCCTCCCTGCTAGGGAGGGCAAGTGCGCCCTTCGGGCACCCTCTCCCAGGAGAGGGCGTTTTACCCACCTTGCTTTTTTCACAATTCTATGCCATAATATATTGATGACTTTTGAAACTCATTGCGAAAGGATGTGTTGCCCATGGCAAAGCCTTTGGTTGCCATTGTGGGGCGGCCCAATGTGGGCAAGTCCATGCTGTTTAACAAGCTGACGGGCCGCCGTACCTCCATTGTGGAGGACACCCCCGGGGTCACCCGGGACCGGATCTACGGCGACTGCGAGTGGTGCGGCCGTACCTTCTCCCTGGTGGACACCGGCGGTATCGAGCCAAGCACCGACAACGATATGCTGAAATTCATGCGCCGTCAGGCCGAAATCGGCATTGAGCTGGCGGATGCCATCATCATGGTCACCGATGTCCGCAGCGGCGTCACCGCGGCGGATGAGGATGTGGCCACCATGCTGCGCAAATCCGGCAAGCCCGTGGCTCTGGCCGTCAACAAGTGCGACTCCATCGGCCCCGTGAACCCGGACGTATACGAATTCTACTGCCTGGGCATCGGCGATCTGTTTGAGACCTCCGCCATCCACGGCCACGGCACCGGGGATTTGCTGGACTGGGTTCTGGCCAACATCCCCCAGGACCAGGAGGAAGAGGAGGAAGACGGCATCATCCAGGTTGCCATCGTGGGCAAGCCCAATGTGGGTAAAAGTAGCCTTCTCAACCGGATTCTGGGTGAGGAACGGGTGATTGTTTCCAACATCGCCGGCACCACCCGGGACGCCATCGACTCCTACTTTGAAAACGAAACCGGCAAATACTGCTTCATCGACACCGCGGGTATGCGCCGGAAGAGCAAGGTGGACGATGCCATCGAAAAATACTCCAATATGCGCTCTGTCAGCGCCATTGACCGGGCGGATGTGTGCCTCATTCTGGTGGACGCCAACGAGGGCGTTACCGAGCAGGACACCAAAATCGCCGGGCTGGTTCACGAGGCCGGAAAGGCCGCCGTCATCGTGGTCAACAAGTGGGACGCTGTGGAGGACAAGCAGACCAACACCATGCGGGACATGGAGGCGGAGGTCCGCAACGGCCTGAGCTATATGCTCTACGCCCCGGTGGTTTTCCTCTCCGCTCTCACCGGCGCCCGGGTGGACAAGCTCTTCCAGGTGATCCAGGAGGTGTACAGGCAGAACACCAGCCGCATCACCACCGGCCAGCTCAACGCCGTGCTGGCGGATGCCACCGCCCGTGTTCAGCCGCCTACGGATAAGGGCCGCCGCCTGAAGATCTACTATATGACCCAGGCCGGCACCAAGCCCCCTCACTTTGTGATCTTCTGCAATGACGCACGGCTGTTCCACTTCTCCTATCAGCGGTATCTGGAAAACCAGATCCGGGAGGTCTTCGGCCTGCAGGGCACCCCCATCCGCATTACCATCCGTCAGAAGGGTGACAAGGAGGAGTAAGGCATGGGAACCGCCATTGTGTTAACCGCCCTCTTTTCCTATCTTCTGGGCAATCTCAACGGGGCGATTCTGCTGTCCCGGCTGGTGGAAAAGGATGATGTCCGCCGCCACGGCAGCGGAAACGCGGGCTTTACCAACTTTTTCCGGAACTACGGCAAAGCCACTTCTCTGCTGGTCATCCTGATTGACGGCGTCAAAACCGCCCTCAGCTGCCTGCTGGGGGGCTGGCTTCTGGGCGCCTATGGTCTGGGCACCGAGGGGATGCTCCTGGGGGGGCTCTGCGCCACTCTGGGCCATGATTTCCCCGCGTTTCTGGGCTTTCGGGGAGGCAAGGGCATCGTCTGCGGCTTTGCCGCCGCCCTGGTCACCGACTGGCGGATCGGCCTGATTCTTCTGGCCCTCTTCGCCCTCACCTATTTTTCCACCAAGTATGTATCTCTGGCCTCCCTTCTGTGCGCCGTGAGCTTCCTGGTGCTCTTTCCCCTGTTTTATCCGGGAAAGATCTGGGTCACTGTGCTGGCCGCTGTCATGGCGGTGCTGGCCATCTTCCTGCACCGGGAGAACCTGAAGCGGCTGCTGAAGGGCCAGGAACGGAAAACCGATTTCTTCAGGAAGAAAGGAACCGAACAATGAAAACTGCCGTCATTGGTGCCGGCGCCTGGGGTACGGCCCTGGCACTCCAGCTGTGCCGAAACGGTCACCAAACCAGCCTCTGGTTCCGGGACCCGGAAAAAGCCCAAAGGGCCCGGGAAACCGGCGTGAACCCCAGACTGAAAAACGCTACGCTTCCCAAGGAATTGGACCTGACCGCCGATCCCATGTGCGTCAGGGGCTGCCGCCTGGTGGTCATCGCGGCTCCCTCCTTTCCCATCCGGTCCGTCTGCCGGGCGGTTGCCCCCTGGCTGGATCCGGATACCGTCATGGTTTCCGTAACCAAGGGCATCGAACCGGGGACTCTTCTGCGGATGAGCCAGATTGTGGCCCAGGAGACCGGGCATCCGGTGGTGGCTCTGTCCGGCCCCTGCCACGCGGAAGAGGTGGCTGCCCAGGTGCCCAGCGGCTGCCTGGCCGCCTGCGAGGACAAGACCCTTGCGGAACTGGTGCAGGATGCCTTTATGTCCGAAAGCTTCCGGGTGTACACCAGTCCCGATGCCGTGGGCGCGGAGCTGGGTGGGGCCCTCAAAAACGTCATCGCCCTGTGCGCCGGTGTGGTCACGGGCCTGGGCTATGGAGACAACACAAAGGCCATGCTGATGACCCGGGGCCTTACCGAAATGGCCCGGCTGGGCGTCTCCATGGGGGCCAGAAAGGAAACCCTGGCGGGGCTCTCCGGCGTAGGCGACCTGATTGTCACCTGCACCTCCGTCCACTCCCGGAACCGTCAGGCCGGTATTCTCATCGGTCAGGGACTGTCCCCGGAGGCTGCCATGAACCAGGTGGGCGCTGTGGTGGAGGGCTACTATGCCACCAAGTCCGCCCTGGAGCTGTGCCAAAAGCAGGGGGTGGAAATGCCCATCGTCTCCGCCGCCTATCAGGTGCTCTACAACAATGCCGATCCCCGGCAGGTGGTGGGAAAGCTTCTGACCCGCCAGAAAAAAGCCGAATCGGAAGACCTGGGCTGGTAAGCGCATATTCCCCCGAAGGTTCTCTTTCGGGGGATTTTTTGCGCCTGTGGAAAAACAGGGTGAACCTGTGGACAGGTCTGTGGAAAAGCTGTGGAAGGGCCCGGCCCTACTTTTTCTGTCCCTTTCACCCTGCCGGGTCCGAACCCTGACAGGCTTACTTCCGGTTTTTCTCATATTTTTTCTATTTCTTTTTCTTTCCCTCTTACGAACCCTAACCCTTACACTTACACTTACCCTTACACTTACCTGTCCAAATGGGCGCAACAGGCTTCAATTGTTTACAATTGTTGGTTTTCGGAACGGAGCCGGTCCCGCAGGGCCAGCAGCTCCTCATCCTGGACCGCCTTCTCCTTCTTTGCCTGGGCCGCCTGGGCCCGCTTTTGGCTCACCTCCTCGTAATGCTGCCTGTCCCGGTCATGCTGGGCCTTGATCTGCTGGAAGAGAATGGACGAGGAGGTACTCAGCTTTTCCGGCAGCTCTCCGTTTACGTTGTAGTGGTATACCGCCTTGATGACCTTTCCCAATTCCGCGTTGCTCAGCAGATCCACCGTGGGCATCATGTCGAAGTGAAGAATAAAACTGGTTCTCATATTGAACTCCTCCTTTAAATAAGTTTACTTTATTGTACCATCGCTTGGGGGATTTGTCAACCGGGAAGTCAGAAAATCGTTCTGGCGCGGGGAAGGGGGGCCGAGCATGACTGCCCTCCTTGCGGGAGGGGATTTTCTATGTATGCGGCTTTACCTTCCGGGAAAAGTATGCTATGATAAAGAAACGTTCTTCTTATCAGAAAAACCGGGAGGATCTGACATGAGACTACCTGATCCCAGGAAACAAAAGATAAATTTCACGGCCCTGGCCTTTCTTTTTCCCTTTGTGGGGATGCTGATGGTGATGCTCATCAGCGGCTACAAGCCCTTCGGAAGCTACTCCATGCTGTATTCCGATATGTACCACCAGTACTATCCCTTTTTTGTTGCCTTCCGCCGGAGCCTGCGCACCGGCCAGTCGCTGCTGTATAACTGGAGCATCGGCATGGGCATCGATTATCTGGGGCTCATCTCCTACTATCTGGCAAGCCCTTTGAATCTTCTGAGCGTGCTGGTGCCGGAAAAGCTCCTGCTGAGCTATTTTTCTCTGCTGATGCCCATCAAGCTGGGTCTGGCGGGGCTGTTCTTTGCCCTGATGCTCAAAAAGCTCTACGGAAAAAACGACTTTTCCATTACGGTTTTCGGCGGCTTGTATGCCCTGTGTGCCTGGGCGCTGGGATACCAGTGGAATGTGATGTGGCTGGACAGCTTCGCCCTGCTTCCTCTGGTGGTGCTGGGAGAAATTGCCCTTCTGCGGGAAAAACGGTTTTTCCTCTATACGATGGCCCTGTTTTTCGCGGTGTTTTCCAATTACTATGTGGGCTTTTTTGTCTGTGTCTTTGTGGCGCTGGTATTTGTGTGCTACGAGATCTGCCGGTTCCCCGGCTGGAAGCGGGCGGGGCTGGACCTGGTGCGCATCGCCCTCTTTTCCTTTCTCGCCATCGGCATGACGGCCATTCTGGAAGTGCCCGCCCTGGCGGCCCTGCAAACCACCCAGTCCAGCGTCAATCAGTTCCCCAAGGGGTTCCGGCTGAACATCGCCACGAAGAACACCCTCAAGGGCCTGCTGGATGCCATGCGTCAGGTGGCGGGCAATATGGGCGGCGGGCTGGAGCCCAATTTTAAGGAGGGCCTGCCCAACCTCTACTGCGGCGTGGGCACCATCCTGCTGGCCTGGCTGTTCCTGATGGCAAAGGAGGTAAAGCTCCGGGACAAGCTCTGCTGCGTGAGTCTTCTGCTGTTCTTTATGCTGAGCTTTCTCATCCGGCAGCTGGACTATATCTGGCACGGGTTCCATTTCCCCAATATGATCCCTTACCGGTTCAGCTTTCTCTACAGCTTTGTGCTGCTGTATATGGCCTACCGGGGCTGGCTCCTGCGGCGGCGGTTCCGGGCGGCCCATATCCTGGCGGCGGCGCTGCTGACGGCGGGGGTGCTCTGCTGCTCCAAGGACCTTTTGACCACCCAGGGCGTGGACTTCCTGGACGGGACTCTGGAAATACCCGTATATATATTGTATAACCTGGGCTTTTTGATTGCCTTTACCGGGGCGCTGCTCTATGGAACGATTCGTCTTCCGGTGCCGGAGGACCCCACCCCGGAGGAAATCGGGGACATCCGTTACCGCCAGAGCCGCTGCCGGGTCTACGCCCGCCGGGGGGTGCTGGCTGTGGCGGTGATTGAGCTGACGGCAAATCTATTGGCCTTCGGCCTCTACTTTCCGGGCACCAGCGTCCGGGATTATCCCAAGGGCACAGAGGCCGCGGCATCCATGTTCCGCTACCTCAGGGAGCGGGAAAAGGAGC
>JAXEMQ010000081.1:0-8082 GCA_034099845.1 Faecousia sp. | reverse complement strand
GTGGGCGCCCTGTCCTTTGGCGGCGGCTTTGGCATGATCTCTCTGATCCGGGATGCGGTGCTGAGCCATGGCTGGCTGACGGAAGCGGAGCTGATGAGCTTTATCGCCGTGGCGGAATCTACCCCCGGCCCTATCGCCGTGAACATGGCCACCTTTGTGGGCGCCTCTCAGGCGGGGGCATTGGGCGCGTTTCTGGCAACGCTGGGCGTGGTGCTGCCCGCCTTCCTCATCATTTTGTTGATCGCCTCGGTGCTGAAGAATCTGATGAAGTACAGGCTCACCAACGCGTTTCTCTCCGGTGTCCGTCCCTGTGTGGTGGGGATGATTCTTGCTACCGCCCTTACCATGGGCCTTTCCACGCTGCTGGGCTATTCCGGCGGAAGGGGTCCCATTGTCCCGGATGGGCGGGCCATCGGTCTGTTTGCCGTGCTGTGGGCGGTTCGGTCGGGGTGGATCAAATGGAAAAATTCCGCGCCCCCGCTGATCCTGATGATTCTGCTGTCTGCCCTGCTGGGAATGCTTCTGTGGAGTGCCTGAAAGGGCTGCCATGACATGACTTTTTGATAAGCGCAACGCCCCAAGGCACAATTGCTTTGGGGCGTTTGGTGTTTTATTGGGTTTTGCGGTCCGTCAGTATCCGCAGCCCGAGCGCTCCGGGCCCTTCATGGCGGTGGTATAGCCAGCGCGGAAAGACATGGTGATCTCCCGGAGCTCCCGTTTTCCATAGATATAGTCATCGTACATATCCGCGATTGAGCTCATGCAGTCATCGCAGGCACCCGGCATCCCCAGGGACTCCTCCACAATTCTGCGGCGTTCCTCCTCGGTTGTATCCTTGATCAGCAGACTTTTCATTGTTTCTCCTCCTGTTTGCGGAATCAATCCGGCTGCCACGCGGACAGATAGGCAATATAGTTTCTGCATTCCTCCATCCGGGGGGTGCCCGTAATCAGACCCAGGTAAATGCCGTCGGGATAGTCCCCCTGCTGAAAAATCGGAAACCGGCTGACATCCAGTCCATTGCATACCTTTTGGGTGACCGTGGAATATTCTTCCGTGCTGTCATCCGTCAGAAGCACATCATTTTCCGTCAGGCAGGCTGCCAGAGCCGCCCATTGGGGGTCCCCGGCAGGGAAGACGGTACGCAGGTCCACCAGGTAGCCGTTGGCAGAGCAGATGTCGTAGCCCTCCCGATTCATAAGGACCAGATCCAGCATCTGGGTGTTGGTGGCGGTCATCAGCTTCATCTGGGAGGCGGAGACATATTCCTGATTCTCCATGGTGGGCTCCTTGAACAGGTAGATGGCGGTATAGAGGAATACCTCCTGCCTGTCCGGGTCGGCGCCTGTATGGGCCAGGTATCCGGTGCTGAGGGCATTCTGCAGGTCCGGGTCCGCTGCAATGTTTACTTCGCCCAGATAAAGCACCGTGGTTTTCTTTGTAAGGGCCCGGAAGCCGAAATCGCCGATGATTACAAGCACCGCCAAAATCACCAGAATGTGGAATTTGTAGTAGGTCCACAGATGCACCAGTTTTTGCTTTCCGTTCATCTGCCGGAAGCGCTGCCATTCTTCTTGCCAGGGTTTCATTGTATTCGCTCCTTTTCGCCGATGGATTAGGGCTATTGTAGGAAGAAAATGTTACGAAGTCAACATTTGCTCCGGAAGGTCCTCCATATTTTTTTAGGACGGCCGGCGGAACCGGGAAATCATTTCTTGATTCCGTGTTGATTTCTGCTGAGGGGTGAGATATTATTGTTACAGGATATGCGCGAATTTCCCGTTTTTCTTGCAGGGAGCAGGTGCCGTTATGACGAAGAGACGCTCGCCGGGAGAAATACGGACGCAAATTCTGAAAGGGGGCGGCCTTTTGAAACCTTCAAAAGCAATCCATACGGATTATTATGTTATTTCGGATGACTTCCGGCTTTTGGATTTCAATCAGAATGTGAAGAACAGATACAAAGGGATCCGGTTGGGTGATCTGTGCTATCAGGCGACAATGAAGCGGGATACCCCCTGTCCCCATTGCCCCATTGCGGGCAATTCACAAAACGATTGCCCGGTATACTATGATCCCTTCTACAGGGACTGGGTTCAGGCGGTTTTCTCCGAAATCGGGGAAGGGAAGTACGCGGTTACCTGCCACCCGGCGGACAGGGACGGAAGGAGTGTATTTGAGCGGCTGAAGATAAACGATCTTTCCCTCACCGGGGAGCTTCCCGATAAATTTGATTCCGAGAATATCGGAAAGATCGGCGGCTTCTGCGAGGAGGGCTTCCCGCTTTACGATGTGAATGCGTCTATGATCCGGATGCTGGGCTACGACAGCCGGGAGGACTTTGAGAGGGGAATTGACGGGAAGGTGGTCAATACCATTCACCCGGAGGACCTGCCCCAGGTGACAGCCGACTTGGGGGATCATTTCTATGTGGGCATGAAATATGAGACCACCTATCGTATGCCCAGAAAAGACGGAACCTGGTTCTGGACCGTTGACAGGGGCGAGGTAATCGAAGCGGCGGACGGCCGCCTGGCCATCATCAGCGTCTGCCTGGATGTGACCCGGGAGCATGAGCAGCAGGAGGCCAGGAAGCGGGAATCCGATGCTACCGCTTCCAGAGAAGGGATCCTGTCCGATATGATCGGGGCACTGTACAGCTATCACGCCACTGTAAATCTGGAAACCGGAAAGTATACCCTGTCGGTGGGCACCGGCATGGAAGAATTTATCCGGCAGTTTTCCCGGACGGATGACTATGAAGCTGCCAGTAATATCCTGCTGTCCAACGTGCTCCCGGAGTACATCGATGAAATGAATCGGCAGTTTTCCCTTGAGGCCCTGCGCAGACAGCAGAATCAGCGGGGACATCTGGGACAGATGGTGTATGCCGGTGTCACCGGGGCCGGCATTGGGTGGTTTGAGGTCAATGTGTTCATCGGCGTGGATGATCAGGGAACGCCCATCGCCAACGTTTTTGGACGGGATGTCACGGAAATACGTACAGCCCGGGAACGCAGGAAGCGTGAACTGAGGGCTGTGGCGGCAAGAGACCAGCTTCTGTCCGACATCACCAAAATGCTGTACGGCTATAACATGACGGTGAATGTAAACACGGGAAAGTATACGCTTATCCCGGGCAACGGGATGGAGCGGACGGTGGCCTTTTTGCAGGCGAATGATCAATACGAGGAGGTATTCCGGCAGTTCTGCCGGAATACGGACGAGCAGTATCGTGCCCGGGCGACCGAAATGCTTTCCCTGGACAGCTACCGGGGCCGGATAGAGCATCCCGGACTTGTGGGAACCGAGGAGTTTTTGCAGCATTTGCCGGAGGGGAACGATGCCTGGTACGAAATGAATGTGATTGTAGGCTTTGACAGAGAGGGAGAACCCATTTTGAATATTTTGGGCCGTGACGTGACGGAGGCCCATGACCGGGCGGATACAAAGGCCCAGCTGGAAATCACAAAAGCCGCCAGCGAGGCAAAGTCCGCCTTCCTGTTCAATATGTCCCATGACATCCGCACGCCCATGAATGCCATCATCGGATTTACGGATCTGCTGAAAAAGCATCTGGATGACAAAGAACTGGCGCGCAGCTACATCGGAAAGATCGAAACGGCCAACGATTTCCTGCTGTCCCTCATCAACAACGTGCTGGAAATGGCCCGGATTGAAAGCGGCAAGGTATATCTGGATGAAACAGCCAACAATGTGTACGCGTTCTGGCAGGAGCTGCACGCCCTGTTTGACACACAGATGCAGGCAAAAGGAATCACCTTCACCGGTGACATCCGGGTCTCGCATCCGGATGTCATCACCGACGGAACCAAGCTGCGGGAAATTCTGCTCAACATTATGAGCAACGCCGTCAAATACACCCCTTCCGGAGGCAGCATTTCCGTGACGGTGACGGAAATCCCGGTCACACGTCCGGGATACACGGTGTATCAGACGGTGATCGCCGATACCGGCATCGGAATGTCGGAGGAATTCCTGCCCCACATTTTCGAGGAATTCACCAGAGAGCGGACCAGTACGGAAAGCAAGGTGGCCGGCACCGGACTGGGTATGCCCATTGTCAAAAAACTGGTGGATCTGCTGCAGGGCACCATTACGGTGGAAAGTCAGCTGGGAAAGGGAACGAAATTCACCCTGACTCTGGCCCATCGCATCGCGGATGACGGGCAGAAACGGCAGCTCAGCCTCCGGTCGGATCCCTACAGAATGGAGGATTTTGCCGGAAAGAGAATCCTCTTGGCAGAGGACAACCAGCTGAACGCGGAAATCGCCATGACCATTCTGGAGGAAGCGGGATTTCTGGTTGAGTGGGCGGAGGACGGCATTATCTGCGTGGATCGGATTGAAAAGGCGGCGCCCGATGAGTACGACCTGGTTCTGATGGATATTCAGATGCCCAATATGGACGGCTACAAAGCGACCCGGATCATCCGCAGACTGCCGGATCAGCGGAAAGCGGGAATCCCGATTATCGCCATGACCGCCAATGCCTTTGATGAGGACAGGAGAAAAGCCTTCCAGGTGGGAATGAACGGCCACATCACAAAACCGATCCAGGTGGAAGTTCTGATGAATACGCTGGCTTCCGTGCTTTCCGAGCGGGAAGGGGACAAAGAGATTTACAGGCATTGGTACACCTACTTCAGTGACTGCAAGCCCTTCCATCAGCTCCGGAAAAAGCACAACCGGAGGGGAAAGGCTGTGGGCTGCCTGGTTTATGAAGCCCAGGGAGAGGAGCGGATTCTATTCGCCGATGAACCGCTGATTCATATGTTCGGCTGCGGGAATTATACGGAGTTCTACAAGTATGTGGGCGGCTCCTTCAAAACCATGGTGCACCCGGAGGACGTCCAATGGGTGGAAAAAGAGATTGGCGCGCAGATCCTTCGCTCCGGGGACTCCGTTGACCGGGTGACGTACCGGATTGTGCGCAGGGACGGCGCGGTCCGGGTGGTGGACGACATCGGCCGGAAGGTGATCACCGAAAATGGCAATTCGGTTTATTATGTTTGCATAGTGGATATTACGGACAGCGGGGAAGGAGAGGAGCTCCTGCCCCGGAAATGAGCGGATCGTGGGGGAGGGATGCCCGGCGGGCTCCGGGACGGACAGATGAAGAAGACAAAAGAACATTGGCTGAAAATGTATATATGCCTGATCACCCTCTGCGCGGTCCTTTCCTTGGCTGCGTTTGCGGTTCTCTTTTATGACGGGGGCTACGGCGCGAAGGTTCTGGCGAAATTGGGCCTTAAGGAGCTGCCGGACCAGTCCAATTGGGCCGTTGCCGGGTGGAACAACACGCTCTACAAACTGGACTATGATGCCGATGTGGTGTTTTTTGGTGATTCCATCACCCACGACAGCGACTTCCGGGAGTTTTTCCCGGAGAAAAAGATCGTCAATTGCGGCTATCCCGGGGATGATCTGGAAGGAATGATCGAGCGGGTCTATCCCTTGGCGAAGCTTACTCCGGAAACGGTCTTTGTCCTTGGGGGAATCAACGGACTGACGGATAAAAACGTGGATGAAAGCATTGCCGTCTACAGCCGGTTGATGGACACCCTGAAAGAGAATCTGCCGGATTCGAAAATTGTGATCCAGAGTGTGCTGCCTATCTCCGGGAAAAGAGAGCCCTTCATATGCCGCAATTCTACAATTCTGGAATTCAACGGCAAGCTGAAGCGCCTGACAGAGGAAAAAGGCGTGGCATTTGTGGACCTGTATCCGCTCTATGCGCGCGATGGAGAAATCGATCCGGAGGTTACGGGAGACGGCCTGCATCTATACCCGGAGGCCTATGGGCTCTGGGCAGAGAAAATCGAAGAATACATTCCATAAGGTTTTCGCGCGGGGCAGAAAAGGCTCCGCGCGTTTTTATAGCATTTCGATCCTTTCCGCAGTCTGGAGCGGAAACGGACAGGCGGTGCTGTCAGATAAAAAAAGAGGAAGCGAAAAACTTCGCTTCCTCAATCTGTATTCACTTAGTCCAGAATTTCCATCAGTCTGCCGCAGCAGAAGGGGATGGGCTCGCCAGCCTTGACGTGCTGGGTCTTGTTGCAGGTAACGCAGTACACATCGGTGTCATAGGGTGCCCGAATCACAGGCACTTCTTTGGCTTCCTGCTCGGACAGGCCGTCGATATGGAACACGGCAGTCTTGTTCTCACTGGGGACATATGTGCCGATGGGGGACAGGGCCTTGTTCCCGCCGACGCAGTTGCCCATCTTCACCCACAGGGCTTCCAGCTCGGCAGCTTCGGCAGCATGCTCGGGAGTAAACTCCACGACATCCTTGTTAATCCGAATTTTCATGGTGCTTACTCCTCAGGGCTGAAATCGTCCTTGCCCACGCCGCACAGTTCACAGGTGAAATCCTCGGGCAGATCTTCCCACTTCACGCCAGCTTCGTCCTCGTCGTAGACCCAGCCGCACACATTGCAAACATACTTCATAACAAGTTACTCCTTTTGATTATATTTTCGGGCGAATCGCCTTGTGGTAATGGGCATAGGTACAGGGAGCACCCTTGCCCAGCACCTTGCTCTCGGTGACTTCACCGATGAACATCATGTGGCTGCCCAGATTCTTGACTTCCTTAACCGTACAGGAGAACATGGCATTGACATGCTCCGTCAGGTAGAGCAGACCGTTACGGCTGCGCTCCACATCGGCAAAATCCGCAAATTTATCCACATCCCGGCCGGACTGCATCCCAAAGTGACGAATGGTCTCAAAGGGCACATCCTCTGTCAGCACGCTGACGTTAAAGCTTCCGGTTTTCCCGATGATCTCCCGGGTCAGATTGCCCATCTGGCAGGAAATCATCAGTCGGGTGGGCTCACTTGCCACCTGAACACAGGTGTTGATGATGCAACCGTTGTCCTTGCCGTCCTTTGCCGTCAGAACAAACAGACCATAGGTCAGGTTCCGGGGGGCGGCAGGGTTTATGACAGGTTTCTCCTGCTCAGCGAAAGTAGCGCTCCAGCAGACCCTTCAGAGCCTTGCCGTGGCGGGCCTCGTCACGGGCCATCTCGTGAACGGTGTCGTGGATGGCGTCCAGGCCGTTCTTCTTGGCGCACTTGGCCAGGTCGAACTTGCCGGCGGTAGCGCCGAACTCGCAGTCCACACGCCAGGCCAGGTTGTCCTTGGTGGTGGCCTTCATGTTGGGCTCCAGATCCTCGCCCAGCAGCTCGGCGAACTTGGCAGCGTGCTCAGCCTCTTCATAGGCAGCCTTCTCCCAGTACAGGCCGATCTCGGGGTAGCCCTCGCGGTGGGCGATGCGGGCCATGCACAGGTACATACCGACTTCGCTGCACTCGCCGTTGAAGTTGGCCATCAGCTGCTCGAAGATGAACTTCTTGTCCTCGTCAGAGATGTCGGGGTTGTTCTTCACGGTCTTGGCGTATACGCCGTACTCGTGCTCAGCGGCCAGCTTGCCTTCCTCCATGACCTTAAACTTGGTGCCGGGGACCTTGCAGACAGGGCAGACAAAGCCTTCGGGGATGGACTCGGCTTCCAGAACGTAACCGCAGACAGGACAAACAAACTTCTTCATAAATAATTCCTCCGTAATAAAATGACTTTAAGATTTTGGGGATTCGCGGGTGTTTCCCAGACAGTCCCGGCACAGGCCGGAGAGGGTCAATTGGGTGGTGTCAATGCGGCAGCCCAGGCGCTGGGCGAAGTCGGAATAATCCGGCTGCTCCACCTGGAGAAGATCCTGTACCGCGCCGCATCCGGTACAGACGAAATGAACATGGGGCTCTGTGGTGCCATCAAACCGCTCAACCCCGTTTACCGTAGCCACACTGGAAATGATCCCCTGACTTTTAAACAGGGCAAGATTCCGGTAGACCGTCGCCAAGGAAATGTCCGGCTGCTCCTTTTGGAGCATTTGGTACAGAGTCTCGGCGCTGGGGTGGGCGTTGGAAGCGCGGAGGCAGGTCAGGATGGCGTTGCGTTTGCGAAACTGCTTTGCAGATTCCATTGCACACCTCCTTGGTGGTTTCTATTTGCAATTGATTATCATTTACGGTGGTATCATACCACAGACAATCCA
>JAXEMQ010000079.1:0-3653 GCA_034099845.1 Faecousia sp. | reverse complement strand
GATCTACCAGCGGGCGGAAAAGCTGGATCTGGACCTGCGGGCCCAGGCCTATACCATCTGCCTGATTTCCGCCATGCCGGAGCAGTCTGCCATGGTTGGCTATTCCGAAACCAGCGCCCTGATCCGGGACAATCTTGTGACCCACTTTCTCAAATATCCGGAATATGTTCTGTTCCGGTGGAATCTTACCACCTATGCGGTGCTTATTAAGGGAGACGAGGATCGTATTGAGGGCTACACCCGGCGGTGCATGGATACCGTTCGAAAGCTCTATGAAACCTACGGCGCGGACCTGAGCTGGTATGTGGCTGCCGGGAAGCCCCAAAAGCGGCTCAGTGCCCTGCCGGAATGCTTCCGGCAGGTATCTCGTCTGTGGTCCTACCGGTATGTGGCCCCCTCCCAGCATATTTTCACCGAGGAGACCGTGGGCTTCCTGACCGGAACCGGGGAAAAGCATGACCTTTCCCAGCTGGATGTGAGCAAGCTGAACCCGGCGGTGGTTACCGGCGTACTGGAAAACGCCGCGGCCCAGGAGGTATCCGGCTTTGTGGATGGCTATATCGGAAGCCTGAGGGATGCCCTGAGCTCCGGCCCCTTCTGCCAGTATCTCATGCTGAGCGTAAGGTTTTGCGCCACGGAGTTTGTGCAGAAGCTGGGGGCGGCGCCCCAGGACTTTCTGGGCAGTCTCAGCTGCCTGGACATGGTGGGGCAGAATGTAACCGTGGACGATCTCAAACGGTATCTTTCCGATGTGCTTCTGCGGGCCATTGAGATCCGGGACCGGGCAGCGGGAAACCAGTACCGCAGCCTGCTGAAGGAAGCGGTGGATTACATCGATGCAAACTTCCAGAGCGATGATATTTCCCTGAACCGGGTGGCCCAGGAGGTAAACATCAGTGCCAACTACCTGTCCGCTGTATTCAGCCAGGAAATGCACACTACCTTCGTGGAATACCTGACCGCCAAACGGATGGAAAAGGCAAGAAACCTGCTGCGGACCTCGGAGCTGCGGTCCGGCGAAATCGCGCTGGCGGTGGGCTACAAGGACCCCCACTATTTCAGCTTCCTGTTTAAGAAGACCCAGGGCTGCACACCCCGGGATTACCGGGCGGGGAAGAACAAACGATGAAAAAGACAGAATCTCTTCAGGGCCGGCTGCGCAAGCTGGTTGTGGCCGTCAGCTTTCTGATGGTGATCATTCTGCTGGCGTCCCTTGCCATGCTCATCAGCTCCAACAGCCACTATACCAGGCTCCTGCACAACGTGACCACGGCTTCGGAGTTCAACCAGGAATTCAAAAACAACATCGATCAGAAGATGTATTACTATGTGATCGAAAGTCAGTATTCCGAGGGCCTGCCCATTCCGGAGGTTCGCTCCGCCCAGGAGCTGGCAAAGCAATTGCTGGATACCACGGTGCAGAAGGATAGTCATCAGGCCATTTCCAGCGTGCTGAATCTCTGTGAAAATCTGGAGGAGAAGATCTATCAGATTCAGGAGACGGAAAACTACGACGACCGGTTGGGCCAGCTGGAAAACAACATCTATGTGCTTACCGCGCTGGTTGAGGAGTATATGTACAATTACCTCTACTGCGAGGCGGTGGAATTGAACGCCATCCAGCAGCGGGTAAGTGCCCAGATCGCCACGGAAGTGGTGCTCATTACGGTGGTCACGGCGGTGGCGGTGATTTTTGCCCTGCGCTACAGCATCCGGCTCAGCCGGTCCATTGCGGCGCCCCTGGTGTATATGTGCAACCGGGCGGAGGCGGTATCCGAGGGCAATCTGGCGGTTAAGCCCCCCATTCAGACAGAAATACGGGAAATCGAAACCCTCAGTATCGGCATGGAGCAAATGATTGCCCGGCTGGACAGCCAGATCCGGGAGAGCCGGGAAAAACAGGAGAGCCTGCGCAGGACAGAGCTGGCCCTTCTGCAGGCCCAGATCAACCCCCATTTTCTCTATAATACCATGGATACCATTGTCTGGCTCATTGAGGGCGAAAAGACCCAGGAGGCGGTGGAGATGGTTTCCAACCTCTCCAGCTTTTTCCGGCATTCCCTGAGCAAGGGCGAGGACATCATCCCCCTTTCGGAGGAAGAGGGCCATGTGCGCAGCTATCTGCAAATCCAGCAGGCCCGCTATAAGGACATTCTGGAATACAGCATTGAGATTGACCAAAGCCTTGCCAAGACAATGCTTCCCAAGCTGACGCTGCAGCCCTTGGTAGAAAACGCCCTGTATCACGGCATTAAGCTGAAACGGGCCAAGGGCATGATCCGGATTGCCGCCTGGAGGGAAGGGGATCACGCGGTGTTGCAGGTGGCGGACAACGGCGTGGGCATCACCGACCGGCGCCTTGCGGAGCTGCGGGGAGCCATGGAGTCCGACCAGAGGGTGGGCTTCGGCCTGTCCGCGGTGAACCAGCGGCTGCGGCTCCAGTTTGGTCCCCAATACGGTCTGGAGATTACCAGCCGGGAGGGAGAGGGCACTGCGGTTACCGCCCGGATACCCTATACGGAAAAGGAGGCTCGCCCATGAAACGTCTGATTGCGGTGCTGCTGAGTTTGCTGCTGCTGTTGTGCGGCTGCGCGGAAGAGCCCCAGGAAACCACGGAACCCCATATGACGGTGGTGGGAATATCCCAGGTGGGGGCGGAGTCGGATTGGCGGGTGGCGAATTCCGAATCCATGAAAGCGGCTTTTTCGGAGGAGAAGGGCTATCGGCTTCTGTTTTCCGATGCCCGTCAAAAGCAGGAAAACCAGATCATGGCGGTGAGAAAATTCATTCAGCAGCAGGTGGATTACATTGTGCTGATGCCCCTGTGTGAAACTGGCTGGGATTCCGTGCTTCAGGAGGCAAAAGAGGCGGGGATTCCCGTGATCCTGGTTGACCGTATGGCAGACGTAGAGGACGACAGCCTGTACGCTGCCCATGTGGGGTCGGATTTTTATGGAGAGGGCCTCAGCGCGGTGAAGTGGATGGAAAGCCGCTATGCCAGGCGGGCGGATCCCGTCGAGATCATTCACATCCAGGGAACCATGGGCTCCACAGCCCAGATCGGCCGTACCCGGGCCCTGGAAGAGGCGGTGAGCCTCCATCAGCATTGGCAGGTTCTGGCCTGCCTGGACGGGGATTTTACCCAGGCCAAGGCCTATGAGGTTCTGGGGGATTACCTGGATACCTTGCCCAACGGTCAGGACTTTGATGTGGTGTACTGCGAAAACGACAACGAAGCCTTCGGCGCCATTGAGGCCCTCCGGGAGCATGGATACCGGGTGGGCACCGATGTGGACGTCATCTGCTTTGATGCCACCGCCAACGCGCTGCGGCTTTGCGGAGCCGGAGAAATCTCCCTGGTGGTAGAATGCAACCCGCTTCTGGGCCCCCTGGCGGAGGAGATTGTCCGCACCATGGAAGAGGGGAAGATTCCGCCCAAGCATAAGTATATTGACGAGCGGATGTATGTTCAGGCGAACATTACGGAAGAACTGATCGCAGGCAGAGAATATTAAGGCAACACCGCACAATGAGGGCAGCGGGCTTCGGCGGATCTTTTGTCCCAATCGTGCAGTATGAAAAATGGGAAATACATCCAGTATTCCCGCATTTTCCATACTTTCGCTCGGGTCAAAACACTGGCCGAATCTCCT
>JAXEMQ010000071.1:0-5363 GCA_034099845.1 Faecousia sp. | reverse complement strand
AGGATTTATCTGATTAGGGATTGCGCCGCAGTGCGCCTTGCCTCTCCCTATGGGAGAGGTGCCCCCGCAGGGGGCGGAGAGGGCCCTCTCAGTCACGGCAGATGCCGTGCCAGCTCCCCCAAGGGGGGAGCCAAGTGCACTCCCTTAGTCAGGTAAAGTCCCCTTTATCAAAGAAAAAACCCAGCCCTGCCGGGGTCTTCCGGCAGGGCTGGGGGGGTTATTCGGCGCTGAAGAGCATCCGGTCGCTTTCCACATGGAAGGCCCTCAGAAGATCCTCGGTGGTCATATTTTTTCGGGTGTCCCCCGCCAGCTCCAGAACGATTTTGCCGTCATTCATCATAATGGTCCGATTGCCCAGAGCCAGGGCGGAGGGGATGTTGTGGGTGATCATCATACAGGTGATGTGGTTTTCCGCTACGATGGACTTGGTAAGGGACAGCACCTTTTCCGCGGTAGCCGGGTCCAGGGCGGCGGTGTGCTCATCCAGCAGCAGGAGCTTGGGGGTGACCAGGGTGGCCATCAGCAGGGTCAGGGCCTGACGCTGACCGCCGGAAAGCAGACCCACGGGGTGATCCATCCGGTCTTCCAGACCCAGGCCCAGCATACTGAGCTTTTCCCGGAATCCGGCACGGTCCGCTTTGGTCACGGTGGAGAAGGGGGATCGGGCATGGGAGGCCCGCAGATAGGCAAGGGCCATGTTTTCCTCGATGGTCATGCTGGGGGCAGTGCCCCGCAGGGGATCCTGGAAAAGCCGGCCGATGATCTTGCTGCGTTTGTAGTCGGGTAAGGCGGTGATGTCCCGGCCGTCCAGCACCACACTGCCGGTATCCGGCTGGAAGGAGCCCGCGATGGCGCCGAAAAGGGTGGACTTGCCTGCTCCGTTGGAGCCCAGCACGGTGACGAAATCGCCGCGGTCCAGGTGCAGATCAATGCCCTTCAGCGCCTTTTTTTCATTGACGGTGCCAATGCCGAAGGTTTTCTGAATGTTGGTAAGGGTCAGCATTTCTTGGCTCCTTTCTTTTCACTGCGCAGGGCGGGCAGACCGATGGCCAGGGCCACAATGACGGCGGAGATCAGCTTCAGGCATTCGCTGGGCAGATCCAGCCGCAGGGCCAGGGCGATGATAAACCGGTAGATGACGGAGCCAAGGACGGCGCCCAGAACCTTGATGCCCACCTTTCCCTTGGGGGTCAGGGTGTCGCCGATGATCAGGGAGGCAAGACCGATGATCACCATGCCGGTGCCCAGGTTGATGTCGGCGGTTTTCTGGTACTGAGCCAGCACCGCGCCGGACAGGGCGGTCAGGCTGTTGGCGATGCACAGGCCCACGGTGATGGTAAAGGCGGTGTTGATGGAGCTGGCCCGGACCATATCCGGGTTGTCGCCGGTGGCTCGGATGGAAAGGCCCAGCCGGGTTCTGAGGAACAGGATCAGCAGAACCGCTGCCAGAGCCGCCAGCAGGGCGGAGGGAACCAGCCGGTAATAGGCGCCGAGGAAGGGCTTCAGGGGGACAAAAATGGTCTGGGCTTTCAGCATACTGACATTGGAGGAAAAGCCCATCACGGCCAGGTTTACGGTATAGAGGCCGGTATTGGTGATGATACCCGCAAGAATGGAGGGAATCCGAAGCTTTGTCTGCAAAAAGGCAGTGATATAGCCTGCCAGGGCTCCGGCACACATGGCGGCGGGAATGGCCAGCACCGGATGACCCGCAACCGCAACAGTAGCCGATACGGCACAGCCAAGGGTGAAGGCACCATCGGTGGTCATATCGGCAATGTTCAGGGTGCGGTAGCTCAGATACAGGGCCAGGGCCACAAGGGCGTAGATACAGCCCAGCTCCAGGGCGCTGATAATCACGGCGGATGAAATCATGGGATCCTCTCCTTATATATGGAATTGCTGCCCCTGCCCGCATGGCGCGGGCAGGGGATGAGACGCTTACTCTGCGGTGGTCACTTCCACAACGGAGTTTGCCATGGTCTTGAAGACGCTGTAGTCAATGCCCAGCTGCTGGGCGGTTTCGGTGTTGACGGTGATGATGCCGCCGTCCATCACATGGTATTCGGGGGTTTCGCCGCCCAGCAGGATGTCCGCGGCCATGTTGGCGGTGTAGGCGCCCAGCTCCGTGTAGTTCACACCGCAGGTAACGAAGGCTCCGGCGGCAACGAAGGAGTCAGCACCGGTGTAGTGAGCGATGCCGGCCTCGTTGAAGATTTCCGCAACGGCACTCTCACAGGCCATGATGGCGTTGTCGGTGGGGGTGAACACGGCCTGAACCCGGCCTACCAGAGCGTTGGCGGCGGTGAGGACTTCGTCGGCAGAGTTGCCGGTCTTCTCAATGTATGCGATGCCCTTGCTGTCCAGGTATGCCTTTGCATCGGCAATGGGGGTCACGGAGTTGGCTTCGCTGTTGGAGTACAGCAGGCCCACGGTCTGAATATCGGGCTGGGCGGAGAGCATCATGTCCAGAATGAAGGGGGTGTTCAGAGCATCGGAGGTGCCGGTGACGTTGGGGATACCGGTGAGGCTGGCGGACTCGGGGTCGGAGATGGCGGCGTAGATCACGGGGATACCCGCGTCTTCCGCGGCGGTGGTCATGGTGGTGGCGGCCAGAGTGGCGATGGGAAGAATGGCGTCCACCTGATCGGAAACCACCTGGGCGGCGATCTGGTTCAGCACGGAGGCATCGTTCTGCCCGTTGTAATCCTTGTAGTTGATGGTAATGCCTTTTTCGGCAGCCACCTTGTCCAGTTCGGCCTCCATGGACAGCCGGATTTCATCCAGGGAAGCATGGTCCAGCTGCTGGACGATGGCCACGTTGAAGACCTTCCCGGCTTCGGTTTCGGGGGTGGCGGTTTCGGCCGCAATGGTTTCCGCAGCGGCAGGGGCAGGAGCGGCGGTGGGAGCGGGGGCTGCGGCGGAACCGCAGGCGGTGAGCAGGGAAGCGGACAAAATCAGGCTGGCAGCGACAGTAAAGAACTTTTTCATTACAATAACTCCTTTTTATTCAAAAATGTAGGTTGGTGGGTGAACAAAGGGGTCAGGTTCACCATCGTCTGCCCGGATTTTTCATAATACTTCCCTCCTGCGGTGATAAACAAAAAAGTCCTTGCTTCCCCTATGGGGAAACAAGGACAGAATCAACAAATTCTGCGGTACCACCTTGCTTGCCGGTAAAAACCGACCGCTCACAGAGTGCCAACACACCCTTTGCCCAGTAACGCTGGCACTGCGTCAGAAGATACTGAGGGACGAACCCCGTTTTCCCTGCCCTCGGCGGCCCATTTGCTATCCCGCTTTTCGCCCCGATCACAGCCCCCGGGACTCTCTGTGGATGCGCTGAAAGCTTTACTTCCGCTTCTCAGGTTTGGTAGTAATGAACTTGATATTTATATACAACGCTTTTGTCTGTTTGTCAAGAACTTTTTTGCGTCGGGGAAAAACAATTTTTAATACTCCCGGACGACGGCTTTTACGAGTCCCAGAATCCTGGCATCCCGGCCGTCAATGGGCTCGTAATGCTCGTTTTCCGGCATCAGCCAGACCTGGCCGTTTTTCCGGCTCAGCCGCTTGACGGTGGCCTCCTCTCCCAGCAGGGCCACCACGATCTGTCCGTCTTCGGCGGTGGACTGGGGGCGGACAACCACCTTGTCACCGCTCAGAATACCGGCGTTGATCATACTGTCGCCCCGGACCCGCAGGGCAAAGCAGCTGGGATCCTCCCAGGGCATGGTGCCCTCCTGGTTTTCACAGGCCAGAATGGGCACACCCGCGGTGACCACACCGACAACGGGGATATGACCGGGCCGGGTGCTGGTGACCAGGGCCCGCTTGCGGCCCTTTACGGGAGGCGCCTGAAACACACCCTTTTCCTGCAGGGCCTGCAAATGATAGCTGACGGAGGCGGTAGAGCGCAGGCCGACAGCCTCTCCAATTTCCCGAACGGAGGGGGAATAGCCGTTTTCGGCCACAAACGCGTTGACAAACGCCACGATTTTTTCGGCCTTGTTGCTGGTTCTGGGCATAAGCGCACCTCAATTCTCTGATATTATCTTTATAATAGCACAAATGAGTGAAAAAAGCTACTTCCTTTTCTTCGGGAAACAAAAATTTTTCCGTGCATATCCTATGTGAGAAGGGGGGACTTTTATGGACGCGGAACAGGAGGCCCGGGTTTGGGCCAGAGTTCGGGGGGAACGGGTGCTGCCACTGGGGGACTGTGCCCGGTGCGCCGGAATCTTTCGCTGGCTGTACAAACGGGGCATCTGTCGGGAAACTGCCGCCGGACTTCTGAAACAGCAGACCGAGCAGCTGGAGACTCTGCGGGGGCTGCTGGCCCTCAACGGGCAGCCGGAGCCCGATTGGGTGATGGCGGACCCGGTGGGCATGACGGAAGTCCAGGCTGCGGCCAAGGGGGTGGAGCTGTGCCGGGCGCTGGCGGCAGCCTATGCGGCGCTGGGGACGGATCCGGCCTTCGGCGGCCTCTTCGCCCGGCTATCCACCCAGTCCTGGGCCATGACCGGAGAGGCGCTGCGGGTATACCAAAGGGTGAAAGGAAAGTAGAAATTTTCCATGTATAATCTTCACCGCTTCCGGGAATTCTTTCCGGAGGAGGCGATTGCAATGAAACTGCGGGAAATCATGACAAAAAATGTGGTGCGGATTCGTCCGGATGAACCGGTGGCGGTGGCGGCCAGGGCGCTGGCGCAATACAATATCGGCGCACTGCCGGTGTGCGGCTACGATGGACGGCTCCGGGGACTGGTGACGGATCGGGATATTGTTACCCGGTGCCTGGCGGCAGGCAGAAACCCGGGCAGCACCACGGTGGCGGAGGTGATGACCGGACGGATTGTGGCCGGCAGACCGGATATGGAAACCTCCGCGGCCGCGGAGCTCATGGGAAAAGAACAGGTGCGCCGCCTGCCGGTGCTGGAAAACGGCAGACTCTGCGGAATGGTCAGTCTGGGGGACCTGGCGGGGCAGGCGGAAACCAGCCCGGAAGCGGGAGATGCCCTGACGGAAATCAGCGGCAACCTGTCCAGAAGGGGCTGAAGTGCGCAAATTACGGACACCTGTCCACTGTGAAATTGCATAAAAATTCGTGCCATTATTTGTCAAAAACCACTTGACAAAAAGGGCGTCGGGTGGTATCATATGCAAGCTGTCCGATGAACGGCGGCGAAAGCTGCCGGGAGGATGACAAACCCGGAAAAACAGTCGAAAAGAGAGCGCTTTTCTCTTGACAGGCAGGTTTCTCTGTGGTAAGATAAACAAGTTCAAGCGCAAATGCTGGACGCTTCTGTACCTTGTAAATTGAATAACGTTAAGACGAACAAATAACACCTTGGACAATTAAT
>JAXEMQ010000063.1:0-13719 GCA_034099845.1 Faecousia sp. | reverse complement strand
GATGTTGGTAAAGCCGATGATGGCGTTCATGGGGGTGCGGATGTCATGGGACATATGGCTCAGGAAGGTGGTCTTGGCGCGGTTGGCATGCTGGGCGGCGGCCAGCGCATCCTGCAGTACCTTCTGCCGCTCCTGTTCTGCCCGAACCTGGGCATCGTTGTTGCGCAGGCCGACAATAAATCGGTCCTCGCCGGCATCCATACGGACAAACTTCACATGGCAGTAGTGCATGCCGTCCTCTTTTTTGATCCGGAAATCCAGGTCGTACTCGGAAAGCCCCTCCATTCGGGCGCAGAGATTCTCCGCTGTCACAGCCCTCCGCACCGCTTCCGCCTCCTCCTCCAGAACGTACCTGGTTATCAGGTACTCCCATCTTTCCGAGTAGACGTGATTGGCCCTTTGATTCGGGGGAATCATACGCCCGTTGCTCTTAATGGTGATGGATAGATTGCTCCGCGGATCCGCCAGGAACACATCAATGTATTCCCTGCTCAGGGCACCGACAATTTTGAGCTGATCCTTTTCCAGCTGATTCCGGCGGTCTGCGCGGTACAGACGTACAACCATCAGGAGAATGTAGCCCAGCAATGCCACCAGCACCAGGCAATAGCCGATACTATACCCGCTCATACGCCGGGCACCGGCATCCACGATCTCGTTGATGTGGCTTTCGCGCATCACCACAGTGAAATACAGGCCCATGTGCGCAATCGGCCGATAGTATACATAGGTGTTTCCGGCATCTTTCACAGAATACACCGCGTAGCCTTCCCGACCGTTTTCCCAGTCCTGCCGGATGGCTTCCAGACTGTAGCCCTGGGCAAACTCAGCCGTTTCCTCCCAGACATCGAACAGATTCCGGCTGTTGGGATACTCAGCGGAAACATTCAGCAGGTTCTCTCCGTCGCTTTTGAACAGGCGGCAGATGGTTTTGTTGTCCACGCCATTGAGTTCCATGGCGGAAATCAGGTTTTCCATGGTAAGCCCGAGAAAGCATGACGATACCGGAATATTCGCCCCCGCGGGACTGGCAACCGGAAGCGCGATGATGAGGATATTCTCGTTCTCGTAACTTCTCTCCACGCCGACCCGGGGCTGTGTAATCGGCTTCGACAGGAAGCTGAACGCGGAACCGTCCGGATAAACGCTGCCGGATGTATAGACCTTCCCCTGTTCGTCCACAAGCGCGAACAAATCCGCTCCGTTGATCTGCTGAATCGACCCCACAAAATCGCGGATACGCTGTTCGCTGCTCAAATCCTCCGGGCTGAGATTGGTCACAATCCGTTCCAGCTGCTGCATCCACTTCTCCAGCTCAAAAATGATCGCCCTGGAGTTGCGTTCGGCGGTCTCTCCCAGATAGAATTCCGCCATCTCATTGACGGTTCTCTCCGAGGACCGTCGGGTGCTGCGGAGCCAAACGGAGGTAGCGCCAACGATGATCACAACCGTGAGAAACACAGCGCTGAAAATATGAAGCCATCTTTTCCTTTCGGTTTTGTCGTGTTTTGCGGCATCTTTTGTCATGCGCCTCCACCTCCTGTTACAAACGGGACTTTTCCGCCACTTGCTCCGTATTTTTGCAAGATTGAAGTATTTATTTATCTATCATACCACTTTTTCCACATTCTTACAAGACATTTTCCGAAAAAACATTGCATTTTCCTTTGCCGGTATCACACATTTCCTCCGGCAGCTTCCCGCGGAAATCACCTGACTTTTCTCCCATATCCCATCGGCGCGGACTGCCTCAGGAGAAATGGCCGGAGCTTTCCGGGTATCGCCCCCTATACATCGGGCAGTCGAAACGCGGTAAAAAGTTTGCCCCGGCTCATTGTGTGAGCCGAGGCATTTTCTTTAGGGCAACACCGCATAATGGGGCAAAAGATCCGCCGAAGCCCGCTGTCCTCATTGTGCGGTGTTGCCTTAGATTCTCAAGTTCCGCGAAAGCCCGGCAAGCCGGATGCCTGGCTGAACACCATGGGCCATTCCGATCATGCTTCCGGCAGCGAAATGCAGGAAGCATCCTTGCTTTCCGCAGGCAAAGCGACGGATTTACCGGTGCATACTGAAATGAAGCTCTTTCATTCCTTCCACTTCTTCACAGACCTTCTGGAGACTGCAGCTGTCACAGTCCGTCATACC
This sequence comes from Faecousia sp., assembly GCA_034099845.1. Classification (GTDB taxonomy): domain Bacteria; phylum Bacillota; class Clostridia; order Oscillospirales; family Oscillospiraceae; genus Faecousia. The sequence goes on along the minus strand of JAXEMQ010000063.1, from coordinate 11,574 downwards.
GTTTTTCAAAATATGATCCATGGCCTTTGTGATTTTCTCCGTCTGCCGGACGGCCTCCTTCATCGCCGAAAAGGGAAAAGCGGGATCCGTAATGAAAATCAGTTTCACGCTGACAATTCGCCGGTTTTTGTGGAATTGCCGCAGCATCAGGTTGCCCACATGGGTGAACGTAAGGCCTTTTTCCAGCGCCTGCTTGCTGACCCGGGCGCTTTCCGTGCCGTTGATCAGGGAAACACGGGTCATAAAGCCCTCGGGGCTTACATGGTAACGGACAAACTCCATCTGTTTTACCGCATTGTACAGGGCATTTCCCTCTCCCAAGGTATCCGGCGCAACCCGCACCAGCGCAATCCGGGCGTAGGAGGTATCCTGCGTCATTTCCGGCAGGTCCTTGCCGATCAGCACAATGCCGTCTTCCGGCACCAGAGCCGGGTCATCCGTCACCGCGGTGGCGCCCAACGCGAATAAGCCGTGGCCGCTTCCTCCCAGCTCATATGCCATATCCTGCCGGAAGATCAGATTCTCCTTGCCCAAATCGGGCCAATCCACAGAACAGACCGGCAGGTTCCTGGCAGTGCTGTTCTGACACAGCGTCAGAATATCGGAAATAATTGGATCATACAGCTTCATCACAGATGCTTGTCCCGCTTGATCTTGTCATAGTGCTTCAGAAACAGAGGCTCCAGTGCGGCGGTAAGCTTCATGTCCAGGTTGAAGAAATAGACGGTAAAGGTGACCACAAAGAAGATCACCGCGATCAGCGCCGCAATGCCGAGAATTTTCAAAATGATCATGTTTTCCCTCCTCAGCGTGCCAAGGCCTTCTGCCGGGCGAATTCTGCCGCGCCCAAAGCACCGATGAGCTGGGGGTCGATGGGCAGATCGATTACCTTCAGCTTCAAAACCTTTTCAATGGCAGCCTTCAGGCCGTCATTCTTGGCGCAGCCCCCTGTCAGGGTGATCCGGTCCGTGGCGCCCGCTTTCTTGGACATCACGAAGCAGCGCTTTGCCACGGAGAGCTCAATGCCGGCGGCGATTTCATCCATGGGTTTGCCCTCACCTACCAGGGAGATGACCTCGGATTCCGCGAATACCGTACACTGGGCGGTAATGGGGATCACATTCTTCGCTTTCAGGGACAGGCGGGAGAACTCCGTCAGGTCCATTTCAAAGGCTCTTGCCATGGCCTCAAAAAACCGTCCGGTTCCGGCAGCGCACTTGTCATTCATGGCAAAGTTCAGCACGGTGCCATCCTTGTCCACAGCGATGCCCTTCACATCCTGACCGCCAATGTCGATGATGGCCTTGACGCTGGGATCCGCCACATGGACGCCCATGGCGTGGCAGCTGATCTCGGAGATGTTCTCGTCGGCGGCGGGAACCTTGTTTCTGCCGTAGCCCGTGCCCACCAGGTAGGCCAGATCCCTGGGGCTTTGCAGCCCGGGAACCTGGGCCACTGCCTGATTCAGGGCATCCTCACAGCTGAGCACCGCATTGATCCGGCTTCTCAGGGTGACATTTGCCACCATCTTTCCGGTCTCGTCCAGGATCACACACTTTGTATATGTACTTCCGGAATCGCATCCACCATAATATTTCATACTACTGCCTCCTTTTACCAAGAGTGCTCGTCATGGATGATCTCCAGAGAGGGGTCCAGCGGCTCCTCCTGCATAACGGCACGCATATAGCGGTTGATCTGGTCACGAACGCCCTGACGGGAAACAACCCGGGGATCGAAGAGGTCATGTGTGACCCAAACCAGATGAATCCCCTTTTCTCTGGCCTTTTCCTCAAACTGACCGTGCATACCGTTGAGGGCTTTGCAGCTCATGTGCTCCCAGAGAATGACCATATCCGCATTGAACTCCTCCACATACTCCCACAGCTCGTCCAAAAGGACCTTGTAGCCGCCGTGGGTACGGTTGCGCATGATCATGTTTTCCGTCAGCCATGCCATATCGTAAATCGCCTGCTCTCTGCCTTCGGGGGTGTTCTCCTCGCAGAGGGTCTTGGTGGAGACCATGGACAGCATATCGGTCAGCGGCACAATGCCCCAGCAGTTGACCAGCCACAGCAGAAAATCGAAATAGAAATGGGACTGAACCCCCCAGACGATGGCCCGGTGACGATACTCCTTTGCCATCTTCTTTTTGGCCTTGTAGGCCTTTTTTGCCAGCGCGTCGATCTTGCGGTCCGCTTCCACAAACTCAGGGATCTTGCCGCAGATGGCCATGTAGTTGGTCTCGGTGTACAGCGCCAGATTGGAGCCGAAGACCTGGGGATAATCGGTCTTGTTCATATCCAGCCAGTCCATCCGGTAGCGGGTGGAGATATTCACCCGTTTGGCGCACTCAAAATAGTAATCCCAATCCCACTTTTCACCGGTATGCTCCTCAATGAAGGCGATGGCGTTGCGGATCTCCTGGGCCGCGTACTCCTGAACATCATCCTCTCTGTGACGCAGGGGCGCCGCCAGCTGGAATACGGGGATACCGTCCTCCAGTTCCAGGCGCTTGGAGATGACGCCGTTGCTCATAAGGGAGCCGTCGCAGGTGGTGTTGCACTGGATGGCGCAGGCGCCCAGAACAGGCGCGTCGTCATCGATGGACACACCGGCTTCCGCTTCCGGCATGGGGCAGACATCGCCGGCCAGGCCATATTCCTGGGCAACATCGATGTAGTGTATGGCGGCATTCTGGTTCAGCAGTACGGATACATAGGTGGAGGGTGTTTCCCGGCTCAGGCTCTTCAGGGTGGGAAAGCCCATCATGACGGCGGTCATCTCGTTTTCATCCACCAGGACCACTTTTTTGGAGAACTCCGTATCGTTGCCGATGCGCCGGTCCCCCCGGAACAGATTGTTCAGCAGCTTTGCCACGTCGGCTACAACCAAGTCCTGCTCCGTATGGCAGATTCGCAGGTATTCTCCCCGCAGGCCCTGGGTGTGTCTGTCCAGCATCATCGGCACGGCCAGATAGTTGGCCATCCAGCGGTAGCGCAGCATTGCCTTGATATTTCGGGGCTTGATGATGAAGCCGGCAAGAATGCCCATAATATGCAGCCAGCGCCAGTAGTCGTACATGGTATCCGCAAAGCCCCGCCATTCCCGGCGCTTCCGGACCTTGCCGTTGGTATACAAATCGCCCAGGCGGTCTTTTCCCACTTCCTTAGCCATGCTTCACACCTCCCTGTATTTTCTTGATCTCGATGCTTTCTACAAATGCCTGTACACGGGTGCGCATCTGGCCGGAAACACCGATGGCATAGGGGCGGTCCACCGCCAAGACGGGGTAGCCGTAATCCTCCCGCAGCACGTGGGAACCAACCATTTTCTCATAGGCCCAGGGGTCGCAGAACTTCATCTGTTCGTAGATAATGCCGTCTGCCTGGTATTCTTCCGCCAGAGAAGCCACATAGCTCCGGCGCTCCTGAATCTTTGCCTGATTCATAAAGCGGGGGCACTGTCCGCGGTACATATACTGCCGGCAGATCTGGGTCAGGGCGTCCTCATCGTCGGTAAGTACAATGGGATCTCTGCCGGGGAAGGAGCCGTAGCAAAACCGATCGGCGCAGACATAGGCGCCGGATTCTTCAATCAGCCGCACCACGTCCACATCATCCACCTCGGAACCCACCAGAACCACTCTGGCCCGGAACCTGTTTTTGGCGTCCGGCTGGCGTGTCTTCAGTTCCTCCAGGGTTTCCTCCAGCTTGTCGATCAGCAGGTACTTGGGCGCGGCGTAGGTCACCATGGTGATGATATGGTACTCATAGCCGGTGATCCGGGGATGTTCCCCCTTGCGGAACTCGCCGATGGCGCGGATCAGTTCGCACACCCGGTTGTGTTCCTCTACCGCCTTGCGAATGGCGGCATCGGAAACATCGATGCCGTAGTGTTCCTGTAAAGGCTTCAGAATATGGTTTTTGCACTGCAGCACATAGAGATTGAGGCCGTTGTCATCGGCCTTCATGGGAACCTCCATGTATTCGTAGAAGAATTTCTCCTTCTCGTTGGTTTTCAGCAGCTCCATATTCTCCACACAGCGGTTCATCATGGTGCAGCCGTCCGGCGTAATCATACAGTCGGCAAAATTGAAGCCGCCCTCAATGGCCCGTTCCAGCAGCGCCCGGGAGTACTCGCACAGGAAGCTGGTCATATAGTAAGTGCCCATCTCCATAGAGCCGGTGCGGGGAGCCCGCAGCCGTGCGGAAAAAGCGCCCTCCAGATTCAGCAGGGGCTCCGGCACATTCTCGCAGGTGTAGGCCACGCAGATCCTGCCGCTTTCCTGTGCCTGACGGATCAAGTCATTGTTGGCATCCTCCAGCAGCCGTTCAAAGTAGTACAGATGCTTTAAATCCTTCATCCAAAGCTACCTCTTTCTTTATAAAATATCCAGCCCGGTCAGGCCCTTTTCCACCCCCCGAAGGATCTCACTGTCCTCCGCCAGTGAAAAAACGCTGTTGCCCAGCACATCGCTCATGGACATGGCCCGGTCATCCCCGATACAGGCAAGCAGCGGGATCTGCCCCGTATCCAACTGGTCCTCCAGAGCTCTGTCCGGCATCCGGTTGACGATCAGGCCTGCCTTTTCAAACATGACCAGTTCCTTCGCCACGGTATGGATGGTTTTCACCACCTGCAGGCCCTTCCGGCTGGCATCGGAGACCAGGATCAGATGGGTCACCTTCTCCATGACCCGCCGGTTGATCTGCTCAATGCCCGCCTCACCGTCGATGACAACGTAGTCAAAGCTGCCGGCAATCAAGGTGATGATCTGCTTCAGATAGGCATTTACCTTGCAGTAGCAGCCCGCCGCCTCCGGCCTGCCGATGGCCAGAAAGGAGATGTTCTTCCGCTCTGTCAGGGCATCCATCAGACGGTACTTGGCCTCCCCCAGCATCTCAATGGCTGCGGCGGTGTTGCCTTCCTCCGCGCTGTGGACAAAGGCCTTGCGGATGTCATCCACAGTGGAACAGACCTCTACCCCAAGGGCCGTCGCCAGACCCACAGCCGGGTCGGCGTCAATGGCCAGTATTTTTTTATCCGGGTATTTGCGCGCCAGCAGCCGGACCGTGAGTGCGGAAATGGAGGTTTTTCCCACGCCGCCCTTTCCCACCAGCGCAATGACTGTGGTGTTTTTCATCTTGCTATTCCTGTCTATATGGCAAAGGCCTCAAAATTGAGGCCTTTGCGGATGGTGATCATTCTATGGTGATGTCTTTGATATTCACTTCGTTTCCCGTCAACAGCCAGGTCTGGTCGCTGCCGCAGTGGGGGCAGATCTTTCCCTGGGGCACCGTGTCATAATCCCTGCCGCAGCCGTCACAGTGGGTAACGGCATGGATCTGCTCCACAATCAGCTCGCAGCCCTCCAGAAGCGGAACCCGCTTACAGTTCCAATTCCACACGTCGATGAGATATTCCGGGATGATGGTGGAAACCTCCCCAATCTCCAGCGTAACCGTATGCACCTTCCGTGCCTGGTTTTCTTCCGCGACCTTTACCACGCTGTCGGCAATGTGAAATACAACGCCAAGCTCGTGCATGGGTCAGTCCTTCTTCTTAAAGACGGAGGAGATGTCCTCGCCCAGCCGCTTGACGGCCATGGAGGCAACCACCTTGATCTTGTCTTCCGCCCGGCGCATATCGGTGCACTCGGGGTGATCCCGCTTCAGATGGATGGCATCGAACATACACTTGGTGGTGCAGACGCCGCAGCCAATGCACTTGTTGGGGTCAACCCAGCTTGCGCCGCAGCCCAGGCATCTGGCTGTTTCGATCTTCACCTGCTCCTCGGTAAGGGTCTTGTGGGCGTCCCGGAAGGAGTGGGGATCGATGGTCTCGTCCATGCCGGCCTCCTGACGGCCCGCGTGGTCATAGGAATCCACATAGATGTCGTCCTTGTCCAGCATGATGAAGTCCCGGCGGTTGCGGCCGATCTTCATATCCGCGCCCTTGTGGACATAGCGGTGCAGGGATTCGGCAGCGCACTTACCCTCTTCGATGGCATCGATGACGAACTTGGGTCCGTGGTATACGTCGCCGCCCACGAAGATGTCGGGTTCGGCGGTCTGGTAGGTAAGGGGATCCGCCACGGGATAGTTGCCCCGCCAAAATTCCACCTTGGTGCCCTCCAGCAGGCCGCCCCACTCGATGGCCTGGCCAATGGCGAAGACAATGTGGTCCGCTTCCAGAGTCATGGTGTCGTTCTCGTCATAGGCGGGATTGAATTTCCCGTTCTCGTCGATGGTGCGCAGGCACTTCTTAAAGACAATGGCGGTGACATGACCGTTCTCGTCCACTTTGACTTCCTTGGGACCCCAGCTGTTGCAGATGTCAATGTTCTCTTCCAGCGTTTCGGCGATCTCGTTCTTGGAGGCAGGCATGGAAGCTCTGTCCTCCAGGCAGACCATGGAAACCTTGGCGGCACCGAAGCGCTTTGCGGTCTTGACGCAGTCCACGGCCACATTGCCGCCGCCGACAACAACCACGCTGCCTTCCATCTTCTGGTTCTCGTCTTCCAGCGCATGGTGCAGGAAGTCCACGGCAATGGAGGTGCCTTCCGCGGTATCCCCGGGGACACCGGGACGGCGGCCGCCCTGGCAGCCGATGGCAATGTAGAAGGCCTCGTAGCCCTGATCCCGGAGCTGCTGGATGGTCACATCCTTGCCCACTTCCACTCCGCACTTGATCTCCACGCCCAGCTCCCGCAGGACATCGATTTCCGCGTCGATCACATCCTTCTCCAGCTTGAAGGAGGGGATTCCGTAGGTCATCATACCGCCGGGCTTCGCGCTCTTTTCAAACACCGTGGGCTTGTAGCCGATGGTGGCCAGATAGTAGGCGGCAGAAAGACCCGCGGGGCCCGCACCGATGATGGCGATTTTCTGTGCCCAGGTCTTGACCCGGTTGGAGGCGATTACAACAGGGGGAATGTAACGGGTTTCCGCATCCAGATCCTTCTGGGCGATAAACTTCTTGACGGCATCGATGGAAACCGCCTGGTCGATGGTACCGCGGGTGCAGGCATCCTCGCAGCGCTTGTTGCAGATACGTCCGCAGACCGCGGGGAAGGGATTGTCTTTCTTGATCAGCGCCAGCGCGTCTGTATACCGGCCCTGGGCCGCCAGCTTCAGGTAACCCTGCACGGCAATGTGGGCGGGGCATGCGGTCTTACAGGGGGCGGTGCCCTTGTCATAGCAGTTCTTCCGGTTGTTGTCCCGGTAGTCGGGATCCCAATGCTCCGGACCCCATTTGAGGCCATGGGGCAGCTCATGCTTGGGATACTCCACGGGTTTGCCCTGCTTGTCGCAAAGCTTCTGGCCCAGCTTCACAGCACCGGAGGGACAGTATTCCACGCACTTGCCGCAGGCCACGCATTTTGCCTTATCCACCTCGGCGGTATAGGCACTGCGGGACATGTTGGGGGTGTTGAACAGCTGGGAGGTCCGCAGGGCGTTGCAGATCTTCACATTACAGTTGCAGATACCGAAAATCTTGTTCTCACCGTCGATATTGGTGATCTGATGGACAAAGCCGTTGTCCTCTGCCACCTGCAGGATGTGCATGGCTTCTTCATAGGTGATGTCATGCCCCTTGCCGGTCTCACGGCAGTAATCGGCAAAATCGCCTACGCCGATGCACCAGGAGGAGGGATCGTCCGCGCAGCCTTCGCCCATGACGCCGCGGCTGGCGCGGCAGGAGCACTGGCCCACACCGATGTGACCCTCGTACTTCTTCAGCCAGTAGGACAGGTGCTCCAGATCCACGGAGGTATTCTCCATCTCAATGGCCTTCTCCACGGGAATGACGTGCATGCCCACACCGCCGCCGCCGGGAGGCAGCAGATGGGTCACACCCTCCAGAGGGATGTAGGTCATGCGCTCGAAGAAGTAGCCCACTTCGGGATGCTCGTCATGCAGGCGCTTGTTGTAGTTGGAAATCTCACCGCGCTCATTGTAGGAGGGATTTTCGCTGCGGTTGTCCGCCTCTTCCATGTTGAACATTTCGGCGGAGCCGGGAACGAACATGGTCAGAATGTACCGCTTCTCGGAAGGAGGCGCGGTGCGGCCGTTGTGATCATAATGGTAGCCATAGTCGAACTCCAAAAGACCGATATAGCTCATTTCCTCCAGCACCTTTTCAAAGTGCTCCTTCTCCTCTTCGGAGATCTTGTTCATCTTCATCAGCTGGGGGAGGGTGTAGGGCACACGGACATCCATGGAAAGCGCAATGTCCGCCATCTCGTCGGTGAGGATGGCAGCCAGGCCCCAGTATTCGGGATCATCGGTGGTAATGCCCTTGATCTTGTGCATCACCACATCGGTGACCTTTTTGCCCAGCTTCAGGATTTTCTCCCGGGGGGCGGGATCACCCTTGCAAACGGGATTCAAGGCACGGTTTTTCAGTTTTTCGTCAATCATGTCTGTTTCTCCTTTATTTCTTCCATTCTGTGATTTTTTCTTTCAGGTAGGCGGCCAAAGCATCCACACCTTCGCCGGTTTTGGCGGAGATGGGGAAAAACTCCATGTTCGGATTGCGGCGGCGGGCAAATTCTTTGACCTTTTCCATATCAAAGTCAAAGTACGGCAGGACATCGATCTTGTTGATGATCATGGCATCGCAGACCTGAAATACCAGGGGGTATTTCAGGGGCTTGTCGTGCCCCTCCGGCACAGAAAGGATCATCATATTCATGGCGGCGCCGGTATCGAATTCCGCGGGACAGACCAGATTGCCCACGTTTTCCAAAATCACCAGATCCAGATTCTCCGTCTCCAGCTGCCTGACGCCCTGCCGGGTCATATCCGCGTCCAAGTGGCACATACCGCCGGTGTGGAGCTGGATCACCTTTACGCCGGTCCGGGAAATGGTATCGGCATCCACGTCGGAATCAATATCGGCCTCCATAACACCGATCCGCAGATCATCCTTCAGGGCGGCAATGAGTTTGGTCAGCGTTGTGGTCTTGCCGGAACCGGGAGAGGACATGAGATTGATCAGGAAGGTTTTCTCCTCCTTCATCTGCTGCCGCAGCCGGTCTGCGTCCTGATTGTTATCCGCAAAAATGCTTTGCTTCACCTCAATGACACGATAAGTATCCATTCAGGGCTCCTTTCCGAATTTGCAAAAAATATACAATATAATAATAAATTAAAACAGGTTGAAATACAAGCAACAAAAGGCCCGATTTGTCGCAATCCCAATTTGTGCATATCGCCGAAATTCCCAACCAAGAGCGTTTCACCGGGAGGAGGACCGTTCTTCATCCCGGCTTGTTTTTTCCCGCATTTTATAGTATAATATTCAAAAAAGAAGACTTCCCCCTGTCCGGAGAAATTCCCGGAGCATTCTCCGGAATCCATGCAATGGAGGTGACCCTTATATGAATAAGACGGCTGCCCTGTCCAACCTGTCCAGGTGCATCGTGCAGAGTCTTCTTCTGCTTTTGCAGGACAAGGCTCTCGATGAAATCTCCGTGAAAGAAATTGTGGAAAAGGCAGGCGTGAATCGGTCCACCTATTACCGGCATTTCAGCACAAAGCAGGATGTAGTCCGCCATTTTTATCAGCTTCGTCTGGATGAATACCTGTCCTCTGTCAGCACCAACATCTCCGCCAGGGCCTATTTTACCGGGATGTTTGAGAGCTTTCTGCGGTACAAGAAAGAATTGATTCTGCTGGATCAGAGGGGGCTGTCCTTTCTCCTGCTGGAGGAACTGAACACCCGTATTGCCCAGGTACATGGAAACAGCAAAGCCGCCGTACACTCCCTGGCCTGCAATTATCACATCGGCGGTGTTTTCAACAGCTTCCGATACTGGCTGTTCGAAGACATGGCCACCCCGCCGGATAAGCTGGCGCACCAGTGCCTGATGTTCCTCCCCCGGGATTTCTGTCCCTACCTGCTGCGCAAAGCCCAGTAAGCCCCGGCGGGGTGCTCATTTCCTTTGATCCCAATCTCCGTCCCCGCTGTGGGAGAATCCGGAGGACGCAACGGCGGCTATCTCCGCAGACATAGAAGATGATGCTTTCGGAAAATGAAATGCGGGCGTTTTCGCATGGAAAGCGCCCGCATTTCATGGTACATGATTGGCAACAATTTTTTAGAGGTTTCATATGCTGGAAAATGAACACGAGATGGGAAATATTCAAAATGGCATCGCACATTACCATCTACCCGGCCTGTTTGAGTTTTATGAGCTATACCGAGCCTTTCTGCCCCTTTTCCGGGAGCACAGGGAATATTTCTACGACTGGTGCGACATTGGCTCCATCTACGGCGCACCGGCGGACTGCATCTGGGGCGGAGGCCGCGTCGGGTTTGGAGACAATGACCCCAGAGAGGTTCTGGCGTTGATGCAGAGATACGGCATTTCCGCCCGGCTGACTTTCAGCAATTCCCTGCTTCGGGAGGAGCACCTTTCGGACAAACAATGCAATCGTCTGTGTACCTTGTTCAACGAACAAGGCGGGAATGGCGTCATTGTCCATTCAGACTTGCTGCTGGAGTATCTAAAGAGTCATTACCCCAACCTCTATTATGTATCCTCCACCACAAAGGTGCTGACGGATTTCCGGCAATTTCTGGACGAGGTGAACCGGGAGGATTATCGATATGTTGTGCCGGATTTTCGCCTGAACAAGGCCTTTGACAAACTGAACACCCTGACAAATGCCCAGAAGGACAAGGTGGAATTTCTGTGTAATGAATGCTGCTGGTTCGGCTGCACCGACAGAAAAATCTGCTATGAAACTGTCAGCCGAAAGAATCTGGGAGAAAACTGTGAAGATCACCATTGCACCGCCCCCGGTGGCAATGAGGGCTATCGGTTCTCCAAAGCCATGACCAATCCGGGGTTTATCAGCGTCCAGAACATTCAGGGAATTTACCTCCCCATGGGCTTTTCCAATTTTAAAATTGAGGGACGGGGTCTTGGCAGTGCTATGATTCTGGAATTTTTGCTGTATTACATGACCAAGCCAGAGCACCAAATTCATGTCCGGGAGGCAATCTATCTGGATAGTATGCTGGACTTGTTTTAGTGAGAGCGTAGTCCATCTTCCTTTTGGAGGAGTAACATAGGGCTACAATGGAAGCAAAAGGAGGGGGATTCCCATGAAAAAGGTGCGCATTACCGCCATCCGAAAGGCCTGCTATCCCGATCTGATGGAGAAGTACGAAAATCCCATCCAGCACGCCTGCGAAGTCAAGGAAGGGCAGGTCTGGGTTGCCAACGGCTGGTGCAAGCCGGAGGGCTTCTGTGGCAGCGCCTGGGATAGCATTTCTCCCTTTGTCATGACCCTTGCCCACGGCGGCGGGGATTTCAATGACGGCTGGATGAAGAATCCCAAATCCGCCATGATTTCCTGCAACGACGGTTTCCGGCCTGTGAGCTTTTATCTGGAAGCACTGGAGGAGGACGCGGAATGAACAGGGGGGAACTGGAACGCTATATCGCGGAGGTATACAGTACGCTGGGGGAGAACCCGTGGGCGCAGTCGCCGACCAACACCGTGTTCCGGCATCGCCACAATCGGAAGTGGTTTGCCCTTATCATGGACATTCCCA
>JAXEMQ010000031.1:0-4300 GCA_034099845.1 Faecousia sp. | reverse complement strand
ACTGCTGCAGGGACGCGTTCTGGGCACCGATCTTTGCGCCCTTCAGGCCGTCGACAGTGGCGTACTTGTCACCGTTGGATGCCAGGGTGATGAGTACCTGCTCATCCTCATTGTCGCCGGCATGGTAGTAGTCGGAAATGTTGTAGTTCTGCGCCCGATCCTCGGTCCAGCTGAAGCCGGAAATGGACATATCCACGGTGCCGGCATAAACAGCGGTCTGGCAGGCGTCAAAGCTCATGGGCATAATCACCAGCTGCAGGCCCATGGACTGGGCAACGTGCTTTGCCAGCGTCACGTCGAAGCCGACGTACATATCCTGGCCCTGCTTGGAAGGATCCACAAACTCCATGGGAGCGAAGTCAGGAGAGGTGGCAACAGTCAGGGTGCCAGGGGTGACGGTCTTTACCTTGGCGGCGGAATCGGACTTGGCGCCGCAGCCGGCCATCAGGGAGGCCAGCATCAGAGCGGCCAGAAGCAAACTTACAAACTTTTTCATTTTCATTTTCTCCTTTGCAGTAGGATTGATTGATGAACGTATTATACTCTGAATATTATTCAATTTCAATTGATAAAACTTCCAAAACTACCCCATTCTTTTGCGGTTATCCTGGTTATATCGTACATTGTATTCATAATATGTTTGTATATTCGGTTATTACCCACGGTTTATACATAATATTCTGTATATTTGGATCCTCGAAATATTCATTATATACAGTATACTATGAATAGATTCATTCCATTCTGCCGAAGCCCTCCGCACTCCGAACGCAGCACCTCCCAATTTCTTTTCACACCTCCGCCGGCCTTCCTCAAAAACGAAACCGGGCCGTCCCGTGATGGGACAGCCCGTAATTCTTCAGGAAAGCAGCAGTTTGTCGTCGGCTTCATCCGAGCCAGAAGCCTTGCTAAACAGGCTCAGCAGCTGCTCCACCGTGAGTTTTTTCTTCTCCTCGCCGGAAACATCCACTGCCACATGGCCATTGTACATCATAATCAGCCGGTTGCCGTAAGCAATCGCATCACGCATATTGTGGGTGATCATCATGGTGGTCAGATGCTCTCTTTCCACAATACGCTGGGTGGCCTCCAGGACCTTGGCGGCGGTCTTGGGATCCAGGGCCGCAGTGTGCTCATCCAGCAGCAGCAGTTCCGGCTTCTGCAGGGTTGCCATCAGCAGCGTCAACGCCTGGCGCTGTCCGCCGGAAAGCAGACCAACCTTGGTGGTCATCCGTTCCTCCAGGCCCAGATCCAGCACCTTCAGCTGTTCGATATACCGTTCCCGGTCCGCGGCCGTAATGCCCCGGCGCAGGGTACGGCGCTTGCCCCGGCGGTCTGCCATAGCAAGATTTTCTTCAATCTGCATGGTTGCGGCAGTGCCCATCATGGGGTCCTGGAAAACGCGGCCCAGGTAGGCGGCCCGTTTGTATTCCGGCAGGCGGGTAATGTCCTTTCCGTCCAGAAGAATGGAACCGGTATCCACCTGAATGGTTCCGGCAACCGCATTCAGCATGGTAGACTTACCCGCGCCATTGCCGCCGATGACGGTAACAAAATCTCCGTCATTCAGAGTCAGATTCAGATTATTCAGCGCGGTCTTTGCATTGACCGTACCGGGGTTAAAGGTCTTGCTGATGTTGATGAGTTCAAGCATTCTTAACGCCTCCCGCCGTATTTGCCGCTTTCTTCCGGAAGGCATTTCCCTTCCAATAGGGGATGGACAGGAACAGGGCAACGATCAGGGCGGTGAACAGCTTCAGATCGTTGGTGTTCAGGCCCAGCTGGAGCACCACCTGGAGCACCATGTAGTACACCACAGCGCCTACCACCACAGTTCCCAGCTTCAGGGCAAAGTTATGCACCAGCTTGCCCAGCAGAACCTCGCCGATGATGACGGCAGCCAGGCCAATGACAATGGCGCCTCTTCCCATGTTCACATCGGTAGCGCCCTGATACTGGGCAAGCAGTGCGCCCGCCAGGGCAACCAGGCCGTTGCTGAGCATCAGACCAATGGTAACGGCGACCCGGGTATCCACGCCCTGGGCGCTGGCCATCCGCCGGTTGGCGCCGGTGGCCCGCAGGGCGCTGCCGTACTCCGTCCCGAAGAACCAGTAGAGAATGGCAATGAGCACCACCAGGGTGACAATGGCGGGCACCAGAGGATTGCGCAGGGACAGCTCTCTTGCAAACCGCTGGGATACGATCAGATTGTACTTATCCACGGAAATCGGCTGGTTCGCCTTGCTTCCCATAATCCGCAGATTCACGGAATACAGAGCCAGCTGGGTCAGAATGCCGCTGAGGATGGCCGGAATACCGCAGCGGGTGTGCAGCAGGCCGGTGACCATACCGGCAAGCAGGCCCACCAGGAAGGCACACATCAGTGCCAGCCAGGGATTGCAGCCGGAGCGCATGAGCATCACGCACACCGCGCCGCCGGTGGCCAGGCTGCCGTCAACCGTCAGGTCGGCCACGTCCAGAATGCGGTAGGTAATATATACGCCGATGGCCATGATGCCCCAGAGGAGTCCCTGGGCAATGGCGCCGGGCGCAGCATTCAAAAGGGAGAAGAAAAAAGCCATATAGAATACCTCATTTTCTTATTTTGGAATGGGGATTGGTTTTTCCTGGAAACCTACAATAGCTGTGAGCGGAAAACCGCCCACAGCCAGAGAGGATTTGTTTAACAGCCGTTTACTCCATGACAACGTAGTCATCGGGAACGGTGACGCCCAAGGCTTCGCAGTTGGCAGCGTTGTACTTCTTGGTGACCTGGGGGGCGTACTCCACAGGCATGGTGGAGATATCCGCCTCGCCGGTGAGCACCTTGGCAGCCATCTTACCGGTGGCATAGCCCAGATCGTAGTAGCTGATGGACAGGGTGGCCACACCGCAGCCGCCGCAGATGCCCTCTTCACCGGCGATGACCGGCACCTTGGCAGGCAGCACCACGTTGGCAATGGCCTCGGTGTTGGAAGCAGCGGTGTTATCGGTGGGGATGTAGATCACATCGGAATCGTCACAGGCCTTCTGGGCCACGGAAGCAACGTCGTTGGTGTCGGTGAAGGCATACTCGGTGCAGGTGAGACCGGCATCCTCCAGGTAACCCTTGATCACATCCACCTGGTACTTGGAGTTGCTCTCAGCGGAGCAGTACAGCAGGCCAACCTTCTTGGCATCAGGGAACAGCTCCTGCAGCATGGCAGCCTGCTGGTCCAGAGGTGCCAGGTCGGAGGTACCGGAGACATTGCCGCCCACGGTGCCGTTCCAGTTGTCAATTTCCAGGGCGGAGGCGTAGTCGGTGACGGAGGTGCCCAGGATGGGAATATCCGCCGTAGCGGAAGTAGCCGCGGTCAGGGCGGGGGTGGCGTTTGCCATGATGAGATCCACCTTGGAGGCCACAAAGCCGTTGATGATGGTGGGGCAGTTGGCGCTCTCGCCGGAAGCGTTCTGCTCGTCAAACTTCACGGAATCGCCCAGCGCCTCTGTCAGAGCGGCCTTAAAGCCCTCGGTAGCGGCATCCAGAGCGGGATGCTGAACCAGCTGGCAGATGCCAACGGTATAGGTCTTGGACGCCTCGGTTTCAGCGGGGGCAGGAGCCGTGGTTTCCGCGGGAGCTGTGGTCTCAGCAGGAGCGGTGGTGGCGGCAGGGGCAGTACCTGTGCAGGCTGCCATTGTAACCAGCAGCGCGGCTGCCAACAGCAAAGCAAATGCTTTCTTCATTTCATTTTCTTCCCTTCGTTTTTTCAGTGCGAACTTTTGTGCTCCACCGGTGGAGCGGGTTCTGGTTTACTATACACCCGAACGCATCGATTGTCAACGGGAAAATGAAAGGAATTTTCAGAAATATGGATATTTTTTCACATATAGCGTATATTACAGAGGAATATGTGTATATTTGTATTCTTTCACAAAAAACATACACAACCAGAGTGCTCCACACCCACAAAAAAGAATGGGTGCTGTTGGATCTGATCGGGGAAAGAGGGGATTTATCTGATTAAGAAAATCCCTGCGCCGCAGCCGCCTTGCCTCTCCCTATGGGAGAGGTGCCCCAGTTGGCAAACTGGGGCGGAGAGGGGTGTACCACGCCGGAATTTCCCTCTCAGGCACGGCAGATGCCGTGCCAGCTCTCCCAGAGGGAGAGCCAAGGCGCCCTGCGGGCGCAAAGCTCTTAATTGACAAAAGCACTCTTCTGCAAATGATACCCCCAGAGCCATGAAAGCGGCCCTGGGGGTTGATGTTTCATATGGATTTACTCAGCACGTTCCATCGCCAGCCGGAAATCCCTGGTATCGGT
>JAXEMQ010000013.1:0-4564 GCA_034099845.1 Faecousia sp. | reverse complement strand
ATGGCGCATATCGTCCTGCTTCTTCTCGTCCCGGGAGAAAATGCGGATCTGGCCGATGTCGGTATCCAGAAAATGCTTCAGAACGGTATTGCCAAAGGAGCCGGTACCGCCGGTAATCATCAGGGTTGCGCCGGAAAATTCAGACATAATATTGTATCCTTTCTATTTTTGAAGACGGGAAAATTCCCGGATATGTGTCATATGGTCCGCGGCCATGGTTTCCACCGTGTAAGGCCGGATGGTTTCCAGGGCGCACAGTCCCAAAGCTTCGGTGTTTTCCAGAGCCTCCAGCATGGCTTCCCGGAGGGCGTGTACATCCTCCACGGCCACAAGGTAGCCGTTTTCCCTGTTGCGGATCAGCTCCAGTCCCGCGTTGCAGCGGTTGGTGGTGATGACGCCCAGACCACAGGCCATGGCCTCGTTGACCACCAGTCCCCAGATGTCTTCCCGGGTGGGCAGCACAAACAGGTCCGCGGCCATGTAGTATTTTTTCAGCCGGTCCTTCTTCTGGAAATCCACAAAATGAACGCCGGTCAGGTCATTTTCCCGGGCAAAGGTCAGGTAGCTTTCCGTGGGAATGCCGCCGATGATATAGATGCCTACGTTTTTATCCAGCCCCCGAGCGGCCTGTAACAGCAGGTCGATGCCCTTACGGGGAATAAACTGGCCGATGCTCAGCACCATCCGTTCTTCCCGAATCCCCAGTTCCCGGCGCAGGGCCTGCTTTTCTTCTGCCGTGAGGGGCCGGGGCAGAATGTCCGCTTCCGTCAGAGAGGAGAAACGATATCGCCGGAGCCGGTCCGCCCGGGCGCCGTAGTGCAGGTAGTATTGATCCAGCTCCCG
Organism: Faecousia sp.; assembly: GCA_034099845.1. Classification (GTDB taxonomy): domain Bacteria; phylum Bacillota; class Clostridia; order Oscillospirales; family Oscillospiraceae; genus Faecousia. The sequence goes on along the minus strand of JAXEMQ010000013.1, from coordinate 3,721 downwards.
GCAGGTGGACAGATAGAGACCGGCGTTGCCGATGGCCCGGGCTTTGATCCATTCCTTCAGGCCGGATCCGGATCCGGCAAAGGCACCGTCCGCTTCCAGACAGTAGGGGACCCGGTGAAGCTTGCACCAGGCGATGGCCCACAGCTCCGTAGGAGAGGTGTTTCCGGAGATAATGACGGCATCCCATTCTTTTTTCAGCCACGCGGTGACGCCGGGGCAGAATGCCTTGTCTGCCGCCGTGGCCTTGCCCCGCAGAAACACCTGCCGATAGGTGCCCGATGCCTGGGCAGTCCACTGTGTATCCCGTTCGGAGGAACGGTACAATTGATATAAAACCGTCAGGTCGCAGTCTGTGCTCAGGGCATTGAAGAACTCCACCCGGTAGGGGGAAGGCACATTGGCAAGAAACAGGACCTTCAGCTGCTGTTTATCCATAACATTCTCCCTTTTTCCGGGGCTATACCTTCAAAATCAATTTATTATAGCACAGCGTGATCCGGAATGTCAACGTTCAGCGGGAGGGAGAATGCGCTGAGGGAATAAAGGGGGAGTTAGCCAAATTGACAATTGACAATTAGGGTATCCCTTCGGGATGATTCAAATCAATTGGTTCGGAAGCCTGGTAAATACCCGGAAAACCTCCGGTTTCACAATACGATTTTTTCATCCCCGGAGGGGATTCCTCAACTGTCAATTATCAATTGTCAATTCACACCCCCAAATTGTGCATCTACCCCTTTGCCATGGCGATGCGGCGGAGTACGGTTACATAGATTTCCCCCAGGGTCAGCCGGGGCACCGGCTGGGCGGCCACCAGAGGGGTTTCCAGCAGGGTTTCCTCTCCGCTGGTTATGGTCAGGGTTCCCAGCTTCTGTCCCCGCTCCACCGGGGCGGTGACCTCCTCCTCCAATTGAAGTTTGGTTACAATGCCGGACCGTTTCGCTTTCGGCACCAGCAGCGAGCCTGCTCCCTCCAGCTGCAGGGGAACGCTGGCTTCCTTTCCCAGCCGGACGGGGACAACCGGGGCATCTTCCAGACCGGGGGTCACCAGGGCGTAGCCGGCAAAGCCGTAGTCCAGCATGGATTTACAGGCGGCGGTGCGGATTTTGGCGCTTTCGCAGCCCATGACCACCGCGATCAGCTCCAGATCCTCCCGTTTGGCGGTGGCGCTGAGGCAGTAACCCGCGGTGGAGGTAAACCCGGTTTTCAGACCGGTGGCGCCGGGGTAAAAGCGGATCAGCTTGTTGGTGTTGGACAGCCCGAAGGCACCGCCCCGGATGGTATCCATCCAGATGGTCGTATACTTGGTGATGTCCGGATGGCGGGACAGAAGCTCCCGGGACATGACCGCAATATCGTGGGCGCTGGTGCGGTGGGCGGCCGCATCCGGGCCATCGTCCAGACCGGTGCAGTTGACAAAGTGGGTGTCGTTCAGACCCAGTTCCTTGGCCCGCTCATTCATCCGCTCCACAAAGGCGGCTTCACTTCCGGCAAGGTGCTCCGCCATGGCGCAGGCACAGTCGTTGGCGGAGGAGACGGCAATGGACTTGAGCATTTCGGAAACGGACATGGTCTCCCCAACCTTCAAAAACACCTGGCTGCCGCCTTTGGCGGCGGCGGTTTCCGATGTGGTGACGGTGTCGGAGTAGCTGACGGCGCCGGAGTCAATGGCCTCCATAATCAGCAGCATGGTCATGACCTTTGTCACACTGGCAGGGGGAAGCGGTTCGTGGGCGTTTTTTTCGTACAGGATTGTTCCGGTGGCCACATCCATCAGCAGCGCGCTCTTTGCCTGTACATCCAGCCCTTCCGCGCTGACTCCCCATACCAGCGTGCTGAGCAGCAACAGTATGCTGAGCACAACCCAAAGCTTTTTCATCCGCATCCCCTCCATGGCGATTTCCCTACAGCTTATGCGCCGGATAAAAGGGTATGCCAATAAACCTATAACCAAATTGGTATAGGGGAGATTCTTGAAGAACAGCGGTGTATTTGCTATAATATTAAGGAAAATAACGGGCAGAAGAAAGCATTCTGCCCCATTATGGAGGAGCATATATGAGAGGAATCCCGTCCCTGATCACCGACATCCGTAAAAAGGTATTTACCGAGGTCGCCCGCATGGCCTATTCCGGTTTCGACTACACCAAGGCAGAGGATCTGCCTTACATCATCGTGCCTGGGGATCAACCCCTGCATCGGGAATCCGTATTTCTGGAGCGAGCCATTGCAGGTGAGCGGGTGCGGCTTGCCATGGGCCTGTCCGTCCGCTCCGTTCAGACCCGAAGCCTGATGACCGAGGGTATGGATCAGGCGGCCATTGCCCAGAGCTATTATGAGCCTCCGCTGATCAACATTATTCCCTATGCCTGCCATGCCTGCCCCACCAATCAGTATCGGGTGACGGAGAACTGCCAGAACTGCCTGGCTGCCTCCTGCCAGCAGGTCTGCCCCCGGGATGCCATCCGCTTCGTCAACGGAAAGAGCCAAATCGATCCCGGCAAGTGCATCAAGTGCGGCAAATGCGCCCAGGCCTGCGACTACAATGCCATCATCCATATGGAGCGGCCCTGCCAGGCTGCCTGCGGCATGGATGCCATCGGCGCCGACGAGAACGGCAAGGCCATCATCAACCAGGATAAGTGTGTGTCCTGCGGTCAGTGCCTGGTTTCCTGCCCCTTTGGCGCCATCGTGGACAAGGGCCAGATTTATCAGGTGGTTCGCTCCATTGTGGAGGGGGACGAGGTTTACGCCATCGCCGCCCCCGCTTTTGCCCGACAATTCGGTAAGGACGTAACCGTTGCCAAGTTCCGCGCGGCGGTGCAGCAGCTGGGATTCCGGGATTTGATTGAGGTGGCTGTGGGCGCCGACATCTGCACTGTGGAAGAGGCCAGGGACTTTGTGGAAAAGGTTCCCACCCAGCAGCCCTATATGGCAACCTCCTGCTGCCCCGCCTGGCACGCCATGGTGCACAAGCTGTTCCCCGCCCAGGCAAAGAACATATCCATGACCCTGACCCCCATGGTCTACACCGCCCGCATGGTCAAGAAGGAGCATCCGGAGGCAAAGATCGTCTTTGTGGGCCCCTGTGCCGCCAAGAAGCTGGAGGCCATCCGGGAGAACATCCGTTCCGATGTGGACTTTGTGCTGACCTTTGAGGAGATGCAGGGTATGTTCGAGGCAAAGGAAGTAGACTTTGAGAACCTGCCCGAGGTGGCAGCCCCCGATGAAGGCACCGCAGCCGGACGGGGCTTTGCCGTAGCCGGCGGGGTTGCCCGGGCGGTTGTGGAAGTGGTCCACGAAACCCATCCGGATCTGGACATCAAGGTGGCCAATGCCCAGGGCCTGCGGGAGTGCCGCAAGCTGATGAACATGGCAAAGGTGGGCAAATACAACGGATATCTCTTGGAGGGCATGGCCTGCCCCGGCGGCTGTGTGGCCGGCGCCGGCACCATCCTGCCCATTCAGGAGGCCAATAAGGCGGTGGAAGCCTCCATGAAGCTGGCCTCCAAGAAGAATCCGCTGGAATCCCGGTATGCCGACCTGGCGGAGAAGCTGGACTAAGGCAACACCGCTTAGGTGGGAGCTGCGGGCTTCGGCGGATCTTTTGCCCCCAATCGTGCAGCATGAAAAATGGGAAATACATCCAGTATTCCCGCATTTTCCATACTTTCGCTCGGGTCAAAACACTGGCCGAATCTCCTTGCCCCATTATGCGGTG
>JAXEMQ010000006.1:0-4318 GCA_034099845.1 Faecousia sp. | reverse complement strand
TCTCGCCCTTACGGGCGAGCCACCTTCTCCCAGGAGAAGGCTTTGCGTTTCTTAGTGAACTATATCCCCCTTTCCCAACCCAACATACCAAATTCATCCATTCGAGGAAACAACCCATGCTGTATGAAACCCAGAATCCCCACGGCGGGGATCTGTACTCCCGAAAGATCCTGCTGGATTTTTCCGCAAATATCAATCCCTACGGCACGCCCCGAGCCGTGAAGGACGCGGTGGCGGGCAGCGTCGACGCGCTGTGCCACTACCCGGATCCCTATTGCAGGGCCCTGGTTTCCGCCATTGCGGAATTTGAAGGGGTGGAAGAAAAGCAGGTTTTCTGCGGCAACGGCGCGGCGGAGCTGATCTTCTCCTGCTGCATGGCCCTTCGGCCCCGAAAAGCCCTGGTGCTGTCCCCTTGCTTCAGCGAGTACGAGACGGCACTGAAGGTTTTCGGTACGGAGGTGGACCACTATCTGCTCCGCCGGGAGGACGGGTTCGCCCTGACGGAAGCATTTCTGCCTTACCTGCGAAGCTACCGGGGGCAGGTGCTGATGCTCTGCAACCCCAACAACCCCACCGGTCAGGTTACGGGCAGGGACCTTTTGGAGGACATTCTGGCGGTTTGCCGGGAAAAGCGGATCTTCCTTTTTGTGGACGAGTGTTTCCTGGATCTGACGGAAGACGGGGAGGCCTTCAGTATGAAGCCTTTCCTGAAGAAGTATTCCAATCTCCTGCTGCTGAAAGCCTTCACCAAGAGCTATGGTATGGCAGGGCTCCGGCTGGGCTATTGTCTCAGCGGAAACCGGCAGCTTTTGCACACCATGGGATGCCAGGTACAGCCCTGGAATGTGTCCATCCCGGCCCAGAACGGGGGGATTGCCGCACTGCGGCAGCAGGATTTTCTGGAAATGGCGAAAAAAACCATCTCCGAACAGCGGGAAGTGCTCCACCGGGGCCTTTGCCGGCTGGGCATGGAGGTCATCTCCAGCAAAACCAACTACATTCTCTTCCGGGGCCCCCGGGATCTGCGGGAAAGACTTCTGGAGGAGAAGATCCAGATTCGCTCCTGCGCAAACTACATTGGGCTTTCGGAGGGGTGGTTCCGCATCGCCGTAAAGCTGCCGGAGGAGAACAGCAAACTTCTTGAGGCAATGGAAAAGACGCTGAAAGAAAAAGAATTGACAGTTGACGGTTAAGGAATTCCCTTCGGAGATGATTGGAAAACGATGATCCGCGGCGATAAAAATCATCTTTTTCTTCATCCCGAGGATACCATCCTTGTCAATGATCAATTGTCAACGGTCAATTACCTAAGGAGGGATTCCCATGGCAATGAATATTATGATCCAGGGCACCATGTCCAACGCGGGCAAAAGCATCCTGTGCGCGGGCCTGTGCCGGGTTTTCAGGCAGGACGGCTACCGGGTGGCCCCCTTTAAAAGCCAGAATATGGCCCTCAATTCCTTTATTACCGAGACAGGCGGCGAGATGGGCCGGGCCCAGGTGGTGCAGGCGGAGGCTGCCGGAATCAAGCCCGATGTGCGGATGAACCCCATTCTTTTGAAGCCCACCACCGATGTGGGCAGCCAGGTCATTGTAAACGGCGTGGCCATGGGCAATATGCGGGCCATGGAGTACTACCGCCGGAAGCGGGAGTTTGTGCCCCAGGTTCTGGAAAGCTACCATTCTCTGGCCGCCCAGTATGACATCATCGTCATCGAAGGCGCCGGAAGCCCGGCGGAAATCAACCTCAAGCAGGAGGACATCGTCAATATGGGCCTTGCGGAGCTGGTGGACGCGCCGGTGCTGCTGGTAGGCGATATTGACCGGGGCGGCGTGTTCGCCCAGCTCTACGGCACCGTCGCCCTGCTGGAGGAGCGGGAGCGCCGGCGGGTCAAAGGCACCATCGTCAACAAGTTCCGGGGAGACCGGGCGATCCTGCAGCCGGGCATTGAGATTCTGGAAAAGCTCTGCGGCGTGCCCGTTGCCGGTGTGGTCCCCTATATGCACCTGGATATTGACGATGAAGACAGCCTGTCCACCCGTTTTGCCGGGGACAATGGCCGGAAAGCCATTGACATCGCGGCGATCAAGCTGCCCAGAATCTCCAATTTTACGGATCTGGCGCCGCTGGAGCGGTTTCCCAACGTATCCCTGCGCTATATCGAAAAGCCTGCCCAGCTGATGGAGCCGGATATGATCATTCTCCCCGGCACCAAGTCCACCATTGCGGACCTGCAGTGGCTGCGCCAGAGCGGCCTGGAAGCGGCGGTGCTCCATGCCCATGACCGGGGCAGCATTGTCTTTGGCATCTGCGGAGGCTATCAGATGCTGGGCAGAACCGTGTCCGATCCGGACCAGGTGGAAGCCGCGGGCGTTACCCGGATTGACGGCATGGGCCTGCTGCCGATGGATACCGTTTTCCACGGGGAGAAAGTGCAGAAGCAGACCTCCGGCACCTTTGGTCAGGTTTCCGGTCCTCTGAGCAGCCTGTCGGGGCTTCCCTACCGGGGGTATGAAATCCATATGGGCAGAAGCGAAACGGCCCTGTCCCCTCTGGTTGTGGGCGAAAACGTATACGGAAGCTATGTCCACGGCATTTTTGACGAGGGGGGCATTGCCCAGGCCATTGTGGGGGACCTATGCCGGAGGAAAGGGCTGGATGTTTGCGAGTTGGATGTCTTCGATCCGGAAAAATACAAGCAGCAGCAGTACGATCTGCTGGCGGAAGGAATCCGGCAGGGCCTGGATATGGACTTTGTCTACCGGGTGCTCCGCCGGGAGGTGTAATATTGCCGCCCAAAAGGCAGGATAGGAAGCCGGCCACAGCGAACTGCTGTGGCCGGCTTCCTGTGTGGGTATAATCAAACAACAAATTGTTAAGGCAACACCGCATAATGGGGCAAGGAGATTCGGCCAGTGTTTTGACCCGAGCGAAAGTATGGAAAATGCGGGAATACTGGATGTATTTCCCATTTTTCATGCTGCACGATTGGGGCAAAAGATCCGACGAAGCCCGCAGCTCCCATTGTGCGGTGTTGCCTTAGATGACATAGTCATTTCCCACGGAGGATGCTTTCCGGTCCAGAATGTCCTGGAGGGTAATGGAATCCAGGTACTCGTTGACCACCCGGTCCAGCCCCGCCCAGACGGGCTTGGTCAGGCACTCCGGCTCCCGGGGGCAGGGCTGGGCGCCGGGCTCCAGACAGGCCACGATGGAAAGGTTGGTTTCCGTGGCCCGGAGAATATCCCCCAGGGTGTATTCCGCAGGCTTCCGGGACAGGCGGTAGCCCCCCTGTACCCCCCGGCTGGTCTGCAGAAGCCCGGCCCGGTTCAGTACGGGAATGATCTGTTCCAGATATTTTTTGGAGATTTCCTGCCGGGCGGCAATGTCCTTCAGGGAGACGTAGCCCTCAGCGCAGTGTTCGCCCAGATCCAGCATCATCCGCAGGGCGTAGCGCCCTCTTGTGGAGATCATTTGGCAGCGGTCCTCTCTTCCTCCGGAACAAAGTCCAGGGTGATGGAGTCCAGTCTGGGCCGCAGCTGGGTGAACTTCACCCCTGCGGACTGGAGCATCCGCTTGGAGGCCAGGGTTGCCATGGAGTCGGCATACTTATCGGAAAGATACAGCACTTCCTTCACGCCGCTCTGAATAATGGCCTTGGCGCACTCGTTGCAGGGGAACAGGGCCACAAACAGGCGGCTTCCCTGCAGGGATCTGCCGTGGGCGTTCAGAATGGCGTTGAGCTCCGCGTGGACAACGTAAGGGTACTTGGTTTCCGCCCCCTCCCGTTCCCAGGGGTATTCGTCATCAGAGCAGCCCTTGGGCATGCCGTTGTAGCCGGTGGAAAGGATGATGTTGTCCTGGGAGACGATGCAGGCACCCACCTGGGTGTTGGGGTCCTTGGACCGCCTGGCCGCCAGCATGGCAATGCCCATAAAGTATTCGTCCCAGCTGATATAGTCTTGCCGTTTCATAGGATATGCTCCTTTCATGTGAGATCGCAGCGCAGGCGCGAAGGGAATTGACAATTGACAGTTGACAATTGTGGTATCCCTTCGGGATGCGTCATTTCCAATGTGCTTATCGGCTTTGCTCAGCTGCCCGGCAAATTGGGAGTTGACGGGGTGTTTGCGCCACAGGTGCCTTGCCTCTCCCTATGGGAGAGGTGCCCCCGAAGGGGGCGGAGAGGGCCCTCTCAGTCACGGCTTACGCCGTGACAGCAATAAATTGAGGAGCAATTGCCACCGGCAATTGTTTCATTCAATTCGCTGCGCGACGCACCGCCCCAAAGGGGGAGCCAAGGGTGCTCCGCGCCAC
>JAXEMQ010000005.1:0-2021 GCA_034099845.1 Faecousia sp. | reverse complement strand
TGTCAATTGTCAATTGTCAATTTGCGAAATCCATTTCCCCTCATCCGAAACACCCAAAGAAAGAAGGCGATTGCCCTGCGGTCATGTGTGATTTTCTGCGCGGCGGGGTTTGACCGGCTCCTGGCGCCTATTGACGACAGTTTTCTCATCGCGGCCGACGGCGGCCTGCGGCACCTGGAAAAGCTGGGCCTGACCCCCGACGCCGTCATCGGTGACTTTGACTCCCTGTGCTATGTCCCCCAGGGAGCGTCGGTCTACCCGGTGGAAAAGGACGATACCGATGCCATACTGGCGGTAAAGCTGGGCATGGAAAAGGGCTTCCGGGACTTTGTGCTCTACGGCAGCCTGGACGGCCCCCGGCTGGACCACACCGTGGCAAATTACCAGCTTCTCAAATACCTGGCAGACCGGGGCGCCCATGGGGTGCTGGTGGGCTGCTCCTTCTGCGCCGCGGTGGTGCAAAACGGCAGCCTGCGGCTGAAGCCCCATGCCGAGGGGGATATTTCCGTATTCTGCATGGGACCGGATGCCCAGGGCGTTTCCATAAGGGGGCTGTACTACCAGCTGGAAAACGGCACCCTTTCTTCCGGTTTTCCCCTGGGGGTCAGCAATCATTTTATCGGTCAGGAAGCAACCGTCTCCGTTGAGAAGGGCGCCCTTCTGGTGCTCTGGCGGCGGGAGGCGGGCCTGCCGGAATTTCAGTAAGGAGGAATTCCATGTCTGAAGAAACAGAACGGCTCCACCCGGACCCCCAGACGGGTCTGACCCAGGTTCAGGTTCAGGAGCGGCTGGATGCCGGGCTTCACGGCGGCACCGATTCCGGCTCCGGCCCCAGTGAAAAAGAAATTGTGCTGCGACACTGCCTGACCTTCTTCAACCTGGTCTTTGTGGTTCTGGCGGTGCTTCTGCTGCTGGGACGCTCCTCGCCGAAAAACCTGGGCTTTCTGGCTGTGGTGGTGGTCAATACCGTCATCGGCATTGTCCAGGAAATCCGTGCCAAGCGGGCGGTGGAAAAGCTCAGTCTGGTGGCCCGGCGGCCGGTGACGGTGATTCGGGGCGGTCAGGTCCTCAGCGCGGAGCCCGAGGGCATCGTCCGGGATGATATTGTGGAGTTTGCCCAGGGCGACCAGATCTGCGCCGACGGCATTCTCCGCTCCGGAGAACTTTATGTAAACGAATCCCTCCTCACCGGCGAAGAGGACAGTGTGGAAAAGGGCCCCGGCGACCTGGTTCACTCGGGAAGCATTGTGCTCTCCGGCCGGGGCCGGGTGGAGCTCACCGCCGTGGGTGAAGCCTGCGGCGCGGCCATGCTGGCCCGGGAGGCGAAAAAGAATCCCCGGGGCAAAAAATCGGAAATGATCCGCTCTCTGGACCGGCTGATCCTGTTCCTGGGTCTGGCGCTTGTGCCGGTGGGCTGCATTCTCTTCCACCAGGAATACAGGGTTCTGCACCTGGGCCTTCAGGAAAGCACCGAGGGCACCGTGGCCGCCCTCATCGGCATGATTCCCGAGGGCCTGTATCTGCTGACCAGCATCGCTTTGGCGGTTTCCGCTCAGAAGCTCAGCAAGGCCAGGGTTCTGGTGCAGGATATGAACAGCATCGAAACCCTTGCCCGGGTGGATGTGCTGTGCGTGGACAAAACCGGTACCATTACCGAGCCGGATATGGTGGTGGAAAACCTGATCCCCCTGGGGGATTTGCTGCCTGAAGAGCTGGAGGACATCCTTACCGCCATGTACGGCGAGGTGCCCCCGGACAACGCCACCGCCCAGGCCATGAGCGAGCTGTTCCCCGGGGAGAGCAGCCTGACCTGCACCAAACGGATCCCCTTCTCCCCGGAAACCAAATGGTATGGCTGTGAATTCGCGGATTTCGGCAGCGTGGTTGTGGGCGCCCCGGAATTTCTGCTGGGTTCCCGGGAGGATACCTGGGGCATTGACCGCTGGGCCCAGCAGGGCTACCGGGTTCTGCTGTGCGCCCAATACGGCGCTTCCCTGGATCCCGGCAGGCTGGACAGCAGC
>JAXEMQ010000001.1:0-12245 GCA_034099845.1 Faecousia sp. | reverse complement strand
ATGTCATTTCGAATATGTAGAAAGAGGTGCTTGCATGGCACAAACGAATGAATTGGCACCGCCGCGCCATATTGCCATTATCATGGACGGCAACGGCCGCTGGGCCAAGCAGCGGGGCCTGCCCCGTACCGCGGGCCACAGTGCCGGAGCAGAGGCCTTCCGCCGGATCGCGAACTACTGCCGCACACTGGGCGTGGAATACCTGACTGTTTACGCATTCTCTACGGAGAACTGGAAGCGCTCTCAGGAGGAGGTGGGCGGCATTATGCTGCTGCTGCGCCGGTATCTGGAGGAAGCCATCTCCGATATGGAAAAGAACAAGGTTCGCTTCCGTTTCTTCGGGGATCTGACAAGGCTGTCTCCCCAGCTGCAGAAGCTCTGCGCCGATGCCCAGAACCGTTCGAAAGACTATGATGTGCAGGTAAACTTCTGTCTGAACTATGGCGGACGGGATGAAATCGTCCGGGCAGCCAGAGCATTCGCCGCCGATGTGCAGGCGGGGAAGTACCAGGCTTCCGATTTAAGCGAGGAGCTCTTCGGCGATTACCTCTATTCCAGGGATGTGCCGGATCCCGAGCTCATTATTCGGCCCTCCGGGGAAATGCGCACCAGCAATTTCCTGCTTTGGCAGTCTGCCTATTCCGAGTACGTGTTCATGGATGTTCTGTGGCCGGATTTCGGCCCGGAGGATCTGGACAGGGCAATCGAAGAATATCACAGACGCAATCGACGGTTCGGAGGGGTATAGACCATGAAAACGAGAATTCTCAGCGCAGGCATCGGTGTTCCCGTGCTGTTGCTTTTGCTTTTGGTGGCGCCTCAGATGCTGACCACCCTGGTGTTTGGTGTGCTGCTGGCCATCGGCGCCTATGAATATCTGTACCGCACCGGTCTGGTTCGCCGGGTCCGCATGGTGCTGTACGCATCCGTGGCCGCTTTTGCGCTCTCTCTTTGGAGCTATTACGGCGGCATTACATCCTTTCTGATGCTGGGGCTGATTGTCTACTTTATGCTCCTGTTTTCGGAAGTCATGATGGATCATGTAAAGGTCTCCGTGGACGAGGTGGGGCTGTGCGTGCTGGGGGGCTTTCTGATTCCTTATCTGCTCAGCGCCCTGATCCGGATTCTGGTATCCACCGACGGCCGGTATTTTATCCTGGTGCCCTTTACCGTGGCCTTTCTGTCCGATGCCGGTGCCTATTTTATCGGTCTGCGGTTCGGCAAGCATAAGCTGGCCCCGGTTGTGAGCCCCAATAAGACCATAGAGGGGGTTCTGGGCGGACTGGGCTTTTCTCTGGCCGGAATGCTGATCTATGCCATTGTTTTGCAGCTTTTCCTGAAATTCCGGGTAAACTATGGCGCGGCGGTTCTCTATGCCCTTTTGGGTTCGGCTGTTGGAACCCTGGGAGATTTATGCTTCTCCGTGGTCAAACGCCAGACCGGCATCAAGGACTACGGCAATCTGATTCCCGGCCATGGCGGCTTTTTGGACCGGTTTGATTCTCTGGTGCTGGTGGCGCCTTTGATGGAAGCGCTGCTTTTCATTCTACCTTTGGCGGTGTAACATATGGTTAACTGTATCAGTATTCTCGGTTCCACCGGCTCCATCGGGCGGCAAAGCCTGGATGTGGTGCGTATGTATCCCCAGATTCGGGTGGGTGCCCTGACCGCGGGAACCAATATTCAAAGACTTGCCGAACAGTGCCGTGAATTCCGGCCGGAGCTGGCGGTGGCAGGCACCCGGGAAGGTGCCCTGGCACTGAAAGACTTGATCAGCGATCTTCCTACCAGGATCATGTGGGGGGAAGAAGGCCTGCTGGCCGCGGCTACCTGGGGTGATGCGGACTGCGTCATCACGGCGGTTGTGGGTATGATGGGACTGAAGCCAACTCTGGCTGCCATTCGTGCGGGAAAGCGCATCGGTCTTGCCAACAAGGAAACCCTGGTATGTGCCGGTGAGCTGGTTATGGCCGAGGCAAAGCGGTGCGGGGCGGAAATTGTGCCGGTGGATTCGGAGCACTCCGCGATTTTCCAGTGCCTGATGGGGGTACGGGACAGGGCAGAGGTCCGCCGATTGATCCTGACCTGCTCTGGGGGTCCCTTCTTCGGCATGGACCGGGAGCAGCTCGGCAGGGTTACCAAGGACGATGCCCTGCGGCATCCCAACTGGAAGATGGGCCCCAAGATTACCATAGACTGCGCCACTCTGATGAACAAGGGCCTGGAAGTGATCGAAGCCATGCGACTGTACGACCTGCCCCTGGAAAAGGTGGATGTGCTGATCCATCGCCAGAGCATTGTCCACAGTATGGTGGAGCTCAACGACGGCGCCGTAATGGCCCAGATGGGAACACCGGATATGCGTCTGCCCATCCAGCTGGCCATGACCTATCCCCAGCGTCTGCCGTCTCCCGCCCCCAGGCTGGATCTGTGCGCCTGCGGCGGCCTGACCTTCTGCCAGCCGGATACGGAGCAGTTTCCCTGTCTGGCGCTGGCACGGCAGTGTGCCGGCAAAGGCGGCAATGCCTGCGCGGCCATGAACGGTGCCAACGAAGAGGCCGTAGCCATGTTCCTTCGGGATGAAATCGGTTTCTACGACATTTATAATCTGGTTCGGCTGGCTGTGGACCGGGTGCCGTTCCTGGAAAATCCCACACTGGAGCAAATTCTGGAGACGGACCGGCTGGCCCGGGCCTGCGTTAAGGCCAACAGCCCCGGCGGAGCCGCCCTGTAATGCAATGATCTTTGAGGCGATTGAATGAGTTATCTTTTTGCGATTCTTCTGTTCAGTTTTTTGATTATCATCCATGAGCTGGGCCACTTTATGGCCGCCAAGCTGTTTGGCGTTCAGGTCAACGAGTTCAGTCTGTTCATGGGCCCGGTTCTTTTTCAGAAGCAGATCGGGAAGACCTCTTATTCCGTCCGCTGTATTCCCATCGGCGGCTTCTGCGCCATGGAAGGGGAGGACGGAGAGGGGCAGACGGACAATCCCGGTGCTTTTCCCAATGCCGCCTGGTGGAAACGGTGCGTCATTCTGGTAGCCGGTGCCGCCATGAATCTGGTGGCAGGCGCTGTGCTGCTGCTTGCCTTTTTCGCGCCGGATAAGCAGTTTGTGGTGCCGGTGGTATCGGAGGTGGACCCCAAGTGCAGCTTTGCGGGAGAAGCCGGTATTCGGGAAGGCGACCGGATTTTGCGGGTAGACGGAGAAAAGGTCTATGTGATGTCCGATTTTTCCATGTTGCTGTCCCTGAATCCCGGTGATGTCCACGATCTGGAGGTTCTGCGGGACGGAAAAAAGCTGGAACTGAACCGGCTGAATATGCAGAAGCAGGATTTTGAGAATGAGGACGGCACCGTATCCAGACGGTACGGCTTTTCCTTTACCGTAATCGATGCCTCCCTTTGGGAGACCCTGCGCTATACGGCGCTCAACGTAGCCGACTGTGTCCGGCTTGTCCGGCTGTCCCTGCAAATGCTCATCACCGGCAAGGCGGGGGTTCAGGATGTATCCGGGCCTGTGGGCATTGTCCAGCAGATGGCAACGGTGGCCGACGCGTCAGGAAGCGCCTATTACGCCTTCCTGAACCTGCTGTATTTCGGCGGTTTCATAGCCATCAATCTGGCGGTGATGAACCTGCTGCCCATTCCTGCCCTGGACGGCGGACGGGTGGTGGGGGTGCTTCTGACGGCCCTCATAGAAGGCATTACCAAAAAGAAGCTGAACCCCAGAATCGAAGGCTATATCCACGGCGCCGGTATGGTGCTGCTGATGCTTCTTATGGTTCTTCTGCTGTTTAAAGACCTATTTTTTGTGATAAAGAGGTAATTGACCATGACCAGACAGATAATGGTTGGCGATGTCCCCATCGGCGGCGGCGCGGATGTTGCGATCCAGTCCATGCTGAATACCAAAACCACGGATGTGGAGGGCTCCCTTGCCCAGATCCGTTCTCTGGCGGCGGCAGGCTGCCAGATTGTCCGGTTGGCAGTGCCCAATATGGAGGCTGCCCGGGGCTTTGCGGAGATCTGCAGGGAGAGCGTGCTGCCCCTGGTTGCGGACATTCATTTTGACTATAAGCTGGCCATTGCCGCGGCTGAGGCCGGGGCAAGCAAAATCCGCATCAACCCCGGCAACATCGGCGGCGAGGATCGGGTAAAGGCAGTGGTGGAGGTGTGCAAGGACAGGCATATCCCCATTCGAATCGGTGTCAACGGCGGCAGCCTGGAAAAGGAGCTGCTGGAAAAATACGGCCATCCTACGGCGGAAGCGCTGGTGGAAAGCGCCTTCGGCCACCTGGAGCTGCTGGAAAAGTACGGCTTCTATGATACCTGCGTCTCCATGAAATCCTCCCATGTGCCCACCATGGTGGCAGCTGCCCGGCTTTTCCGGGGCAAATGCGACTATCCCCTGCACATCGGTGTTACGGAAACCGGTCCGGTCCGTCAGGGCCTGATCAAATCCGCCATGGGCATCGGATCCCTTTTGCTGGACGGTATCGGCGATACCCTGCGGGTGAGTCTGACCGACGATCCTGTGGAGGAGGTATACGCCGCCAAGGATATTCTGAAGGCCGCGGGCCTTCGCAAAGACGGGGTGGACATCATCTCCTGTCCCACCTGCGGCCGGACCCGCATTGACCTCATCGGTCTTGTAAACCGGGTGGACGCGGCCCTCAAAGACTGCAAAAAGCCCATTACCGTGGCGGTTATGGGCTGCGTGGTCAACGGACCCGGTGAAGCCAGAGAAGCCGACATCGGCATTGCCGGCGGCGACGGCTGGGGTATGATTTTCGAAAAAGGAGAACAGGTGGACAAGCTGCCCTATGACCAGCTGCTGCCGGAGCTGCTCCGCAGAATAGAGAATATGGACGTATGAATCAGAATGTAACCATCCTGAATATGTTCCCGGACTATGTGCCGCCTGAGGAGATTGGAGCTGCCCTCTCCCGGGCGGCCATTGTTGCTGCCGATATTGACCCGGCAGCCAGAAGCGTGGAAGTGGCAGCCCACAGTGAAACCTACATCCCCAGACGTCTTTCCGATAAGGCAGCCCGGGATATTCTGGACCTTTACGGTCTGCGCCGGTTGGAGATCACCATCACCCATCCGGAATCGGAGCTGACAAAGATCGAGCCCCAGGAGCTGATGCTCCTGTTTGTGGAGCGGGATACCATGACCCGGGGCTCCCTGGCGGGAGCAAAATGGCGCTGGGAGGGCACAAAGCTCACCGTCAGCCTGCCCGCCAACGGCAGGGATGCCGTGGAAAAGCTGGTTCCTGCCGTGGAAGAGGCGCTGAAGGTCCGGTTCGCCGTGCCGGTATCCATCCAGGTGGAAGCGGGCGCTGAGCTGTCCGGTGAGGCACTGATGGATGCCATGGAAAAACTGCGCCGGGAGGAGCTGCTAAAAACCCCCGCTGCCAAGACCCGCTTTGTTCCTCAGGAGGAAAAGAAGTCCGCGGATTCGGAGGCCTTTTATGGCAAGCCCTTCCGGGGCAACCCAACCCCCATGAAGGATCTGAACCTGGATATGGGCACCATCATAGTGGAGGGCCGGGTTTTCGCGGTGGAGCACAAGGAGCTGACCAAGCGCAACGCCTGGGTGGTCAAGTTCGATATGACCGACAACACCAATTCCGTCCGCATCAGCCGGTTCCTGGAAGCCAAGGAAGCAAAGCCCATTATTGATCACGTATCCGTTGGCAGCGTTCTGCGGGTCCAGGGCAAGCTGATGGAGGACCGGTTTGAAAACGATGTGGTGCTGAAGCCCTATGCCATAATGCCCGGCTCCATGCCCAAACGGAAGGATACCGCCGCGGCGGGCAAGCGTGTGGAGCTGCACCTGCACACCACCATGAGCAACATGGATGCCCTGACGGATACCGCCGCCGCCGTAAAGCAGGCGGCAGCCTGGGGCCATAAGGCCATTGCCATTACGGACCACGGTGTCGCCCAGTCTTTCCCGGATGCCATGAAGGCAGCCTCCAAGGCAAAGGTGGCCGGGACCAATGAAAACATCAAAATCCTATACGGCTGTGAGGGCTACTACGTCAACGACGTGGACGACCGGATTGTGGTCCACGGCAGCGGGGACATTTCCTTTGATCAGGAATATGTGGCCTTCGACCTGGAAACCACGGGCCTGAGCTCCAATCAGGACCGGATCATTGAAATCGGCGCCGTGGTTATGAAAAACGGGGAAGAGCTGGACCGGTTCCAGACCTTTGTGGATCCCCACAGACCATTGGAAAAAAAGATTGTGGAGCTCACCGGCATCACCGACGAGATGCTCAAAGGCGCCCCCTCCATTGAGGAGGTTCTGCCCAAATTCCTGGAGTTTGTGGGGGACCGGGTGCTGGTTGCTCATAATTCGGACTTTGATACCGGCTTTATCCGGGCAGAATGCGGCCGTCAGGGCCTTGCCTACAATCTGACCGCCGCGGACACCCTGGTTCTGAGCCAGAATATGCTGCCCCACCTCAACAAGTTCAAGCTGGACATCGTATCCAACGCCCTGAGCCTGCCGGATTTCCAGCACCACCGGGCGGCGGACGATGCCGTCACCTGCGGCCTCATTATGCACGCCCTGATGAAGCGGATGGAAGAGGAGCTGGACATCCACAACCTGCAGGCAATCAACGACCGGATGACCGAGCTGCGGGCCAAGGGCCGGATCACGGACCGCCATGCCCGGCACATCATCCTTTTTGCCAAAAATCAGGTGGGCCTGCGGAACCTCTATCACATCATCTCCGATTCCAATCTAAAATACTTTAAGCGGGTGCCCCGGATTCCCAAGTCGGAGCTGCTGGAGCTCCGGGAGGGACTTATCATTGGCTCTGCCTGTGAGGCCGGTGAGCTGTTCCAGGCGATTCTGGACGGAAAGAGCGAGGACGAGCTCAAGCGCATTGCCTCCTTCTACGATTTTCTGGAAATCCAGCCCCTGGACAACAATCGGTTCATGCTGGAAAAGGGCATGGCGAAGGATGAAGAGCAGCTGCGGGAATACAACCGCACCATTGTCCGGCTGGGTGAGGCTCTGGGAAAACCCGTGGTCGCCACCGGCGATGTTCACTTCCTGAATCCGGAGGACGAAATTTTCCGGCACATTCTGCTGGCCACCAAGGGCTTTGACGACGCGGACAAGGCCATGCCTCTGTATTTCCGCACCACCGATGATATGCTGGAGGAATTCCGCTATCTGGGGGAGGAAAAGGCCCTGGAGGTGGTGGTTACCAACCCCAATCTGATCGCCGATATGTGCGAGACCTTGCGGCCCGTTCCTCACAACCTGTTCGCCCCCAAGATTGAAAACTCCGTGGAGGACCTGAAGGCCCTGGTTTACGGCAAAATGCACCGGCTCTACGGCGAGAATCCCCCGGAGCTGATCACCAAGCGGGTGGAAACGGAGCTGCACGACATCATCTCCTGCCACTACGATGTGATCTATATGTCCGCCCAGAAGCTGGTGCAGAACTCCCTGGAGCACGGCTATCTGGTGGGCTCCCGTGGTTCCGTGGGTTCCTCCATTGTGGCCTATATGTCCGGCATTACGGAGGTCAATTCCTTTCCGCCCCACTACCGCTGTCCCAATCCGGACTGCAAGTTCACCACCTTTGATGTTCCCAAGGGCTATGGCTGCGGCGCGGATCTTCCCGACGCGGTGTGCCCCAAATGCGGCAGCAAGTTTGAAAAGGACGGCTTCAACATTCCCTTCGAAACCTTCCTGGGCTTCGGCGGCGATAAGGTGCCGGACATTGACCTGAATTTTTCCGGGGAATACCAGGCAAAGGCCCATGCCTACTGTGTGGAAATGTTTGGAAAATCCCATGTTTTCCGGGCAGGCACCATTGGAACCGTAGCAGAGAAAACCGCCTTCGGCTATGTGAAAAAGTACCTGGCCGAGCGGGGCAAAACGGCGAACCGGGCGGAGGAGGCCCGTCTTGCCTCCGGCTGCGTGGGGGTTCGCCGTACCACCGGCCAGCATCCCGGCGGCCTGGTGGTCATTCCCCAGGAAAATGAGATCTGGGACTTCTGTCCGGTGCAGCACCCGGCGGATGATCCCAACGCCGACCAGATCACCACCCATTTTGAATACCACTCCATGGAGGAAAACCTGCTGAAGCTGGATATGCTGGGCCACGATGACCCCACCATGATCCGTATGATGGAGGATATGACCGGGGTAGACGCGAAAAAAATCCCCCTGGATGACAAGCGGACCATGTCCATCTTTACCTCCTCCAAGGAGCTGGGCTATGAGAACGATCCGATCCTGGGTCCCACCGGCGCCGTGGCCATTCCGGAATTCAATACCCGGTTCACCAGAGGCATGCTGATGGACACCATGCCGGAACGGTTTGATACCCTGCTGCGGCTTTCCGGTTTCTCCCACGGCACCGACGTGTGGCTGGGCAACGCCAAGGACCTCATCACCTCCAAAACGGCCACCGTAGACCAGGCCATCGGCTGCCGTGACGACATTATGCTCTACCTCATCTCCTGCGGAATGCCGGAAAAACGGTCCTTCAAGATCATGGAGGCGGTGCGAAAGGGCAGGGGCCTGCCCGAGGGAGCAGAGGAAGAGATGAAGGCCGCCGGTGTGCCGGATTGGTACATCGGCTCCTGTAAAAAGATCAAATACCTGTTTCCAAAGGCCCACGCCGTGGCCTACGTTATGATGGCCTTCCGAATCGCCTGGTTCAAGGTCTATCACCCGCTGGCCTTCTATTCGGCCTATTTCTACCGGCGCAGCCAGAAGGGCGGCTTTGACGCGGTGCTGATGACCCAGGGCAAGGAAGCCATTATGGCGAATATCGATGCCATCGAGAACAACGAAAACGCCACGGACAAGGACGATGATCTGCTTACCACCATGGAGGTGGTTTACGAATACTACCTGCGGGGTTTTTCCTTCGCGCCCATTGACATCTACAAGAGCCACGCAACCAAATTCCTCATTGAGGACGGAAGAATTCTGCCGCCCTTTGTGGCCATCTCCGGCTTGGGAGAGAACGCGGCCTGGGATCTGATGCGGGGCAGGGAGGGCAAGACCTTCCTGTCCATCGAAGAGGTGGCTGCGGCCTGTCCCAAGGTTTCCAAGACCCATATTCAGATGCTAAAGGACGCGGGGGCCTTCGGAAGCCTGCCGGACACCAGCCAGATCAGCCTGTTCTGAATGCGCCTTCGCTTCTTTTCCCAATGGCTTCCATACCGAAAAAAGCGGATACTTGAAAAATCCGGGTTTCTGTGGTATCATTTTTGTATAATACCAACAAAAGGAGCGCTTGCTATGCAGAAGACGGAAAAACAGTTTCATATTCACTGTGCGGAAGGGGACGTGGGGCGCTATGTATTCCTGCCCGGTGATCCCGGCCGCTGCGAGGCCATTGCCGCGCACTTTGATCACCCTGTCCATATCGGCATGAACCGGGAGTACAATGTTTACACCGGAACGCTTCTGGGGGAAAAGGTCTCCGTCTGCTCCACCGGCATCGGCGGCCCCTCCGCCGCCATCGCCATGGAGGAACTGGCAAACATCGGCGCGGATACCTTCATCCGGGTGGGCACCTGCGGCGGCATCGATCTGGAGGTGTGCCCCGGCGATGTGGTGGTTGCCAGCGGCGCCATTCGGTTTGAGCATACCTCTCTGGAATATGCCCCCCCGGAATTTCCTGCCGTGCCCGATTTCGATGTAACCGCCGCTCTGCGGGAGGCCAGTCGGGAGCTGGGCTTCCGGACCCATGTGGGGGTGGTGCAGTGCAAGGATTCCTTCTACGGCCAGCACAGCCCGGAAATGAGCCCCGTATACTATGAGCTGCTGCAAAAATGGGAAAGCTGGAAGCGTCTGGGTGTCAAGGCCAGCGAAATGGAATCCGCCGCTCTGTTTGTGGTGGCCGCCGCCCGGAAGGTTCGCTGCGGCAGCTGCTTCCATGTGGTTTGGAACCAGGAGCGGGAGAAAGCCGGGCTCTTTATGCCCATGACCGAGGACACCTCCGGGGCGATCCGGGTGGGCATCGAGGCTGTTAAAAAGCTGATTGCGGCCGACCGGGCCGGAAAGTAAAAAATACCTCCACCGGGTAACCGGTGGAGGTGCGCTTGTCTGGCTTATTTGTCCTCTGCGTAGGAGACAAAAGACAGGGTGTTGTAATCCAGAATCACGTGCTTGTCCGGAGTTTTGCCCATGGTGACCCGGTGGCATTTGACTTTCCAGACAGGGGATCCGTTCAGGGTGTCGGCATTGATTTCAAAAACATGGTTCCAGCTGCGGCCTTCCATGTATTGCGCGTCCTTCACAAAGCAGATGAGCTCCAGCCGACGGAAGTGGAAGGTGGGAAAGGCATTGAGGATGCAGGCTTCAAACAGGGCCCCGGCATCCCGCACGCTGCCCTTTTCAAAGGTGTTGCGGATCATTTCACTGTAGTCTTCCATAACAAAGCCTCCTTGGTTTCTTCTCAGGTGACAGCAGCAACCTGTCTCTTTGCTTCCACTATAGCGCAAGAATAAGACATTGTCAACAAACAGATGCGCATTTTTCTTGAGTCATTTATGTAATATTCCGATAGAAAGAGGGTTTTTCATGCATCAGGCCCATTCTGCCTCCCGTAGCATGGCCCTGGGCGGCGTGTTGGCCGCACTGGCTCTGTGCGTCATGTGGCTGGGCGGACTTCTGGGCATCGCCACCTATGTGTCGCCCATGCTCTGCGCCATCCTCCTGCAAATCGTAAAGAATACCTGCGGCAACCGTCTGGGCTGGGCCTGGTATGGGGCGGTGGCCATTCTGTCGCTGCTGCTGGTTTCGGACCGGGAGGCTGCCTGGGTGTTCGTATTCCTGGGCTACTATCCCCTGGTAAAGCCCTGGCTGGACAGACGAAAGCTGCCGTTCCTCTGGAAAGGGCTGCTGTTTAATGGCAGCATCCTGATTCTCTACACCCTTCTGCTTTCCGTTCTGGGGCTGCCGGAACTCCAATCGGAGTTCGCCGGCATGGGCCGTGTGCTGCTGATTTTCCTGTTGGTGATCGGCAACGTGAGCTTTTTCCTTCTGGATCGGGTGCTTGAAAAACCGTTTTTCGGAAAGTTGGGCCGTTATGGAGGATAAATGGGAGCTCTACATCCTTCTGTGCGGGGACGGGACGCTATATACCGGCATTGCCCGGGATGCGGATAAGCGGCTCAGGATGCACGAATCCGGGAAAGGCGCCAAATACACCCGGGGCAGAGGCCCCCTGCGCCTGGTCTATCGGGAGAGCTGCGAAAACCACACCCGGGCTTTGCAGCGGGAAATCGAAGTAAAAAAGCTGACACGGGCCCAGAAGGATACACTGATTGCCCGGAAAGAGAACACGGCAGAAACTCCCTGAAGGGGGCCTGCCGTGTTGTTTCATAAAAACAGGTAGATCAGCATGGTAATAAGGGGCATATTGGGGCCGCTGCCGCAATTGCCGGACATGAGCAGCAGCAGCAGTACCACCATGAGATCCTCCGTGTCAAAGCCCGCGGGAAGGAGCCGGCCCAGAAAATTCCCGATGCTTTCACCACCGCAGGGCACGGCAGGCTGTTCCGGCGGCTTTTGGGGCGGGCAAGGCGGCTTTCCCTGTTCCTGCTTTTGAGGGCAGGGGGGCGGACAATCGGGAATTGTTTGCTTTTTGTAGCTTCCGTCCGGTGCGGGGATGTATCGGTTATACATTTTTTCCCCTCCTTATACGGATTCTCTTTTGAAAGTGGACAATCCCTTGCGAGAGGCCACTTTCATCAGAGAATCATAATGAGACGGGAATCTGTGATTTTTCTTCCCAAAAATCACAGATTCGGCAACGCGATCAAGCGATGCCGTTTCATTTGAAAGACTACTTTCAAATGAAACATAGTATTACAGCAGCTTCATTCCGTTTTCACCCAGAAGGCAGGAGGCCTGCTGGGCAATTTTGGCGGCGCGCATGGCCTTTTCCAGCTTTTGCAGCCGGTCTTTGCTGATGTAGGGACACAGGGCATTTAAAAGCGCTTTCTGCTCCTTGTCAATGCAGCTGTTCCGGGCGAAACCCGTCAGGGCCTTGATCATGGCCATATCCATGTCGCCCCCTCCCGGCGGGGGCGGCCCCGGCGGCCCCTGGGGGCCCGGCGGCTTGGGCGGAGCCTTTTCTTCCGGTCCTTTTCCGTCCTGAGGCTGCTCCGGCTGCCCCATGGACTGGGCCAGGGCCATAATGGATTCCATCATTTTGGGATTGCCCAGAATGGCACCCAGCTGGTCTT
>JAXEMQ010000284.1:0-3689 GCA_034099845.1 Faecousia sp. | reverse complement strand
AAGACCTCCGGCACCGATGGCTTCGGCCATGCTCAGCTGGGCGGTCTGGCTGCCCGTCTGACCGATATTGTCAAGGCCAAGCTGGGTGTTAAGGTCCGTCCCATCGAGCTGAGCCTGCTGCAGCGCTGCGCCGCTCACTGCGCTTCCGGCACCGATATGGCGGAGTCCTTCATGTCCGGCAAGGTTGCCGTGGAAGCCGCTGTTGCCGGTATGACCGACAAGATGGTTGGCTTCGAATGCACCCGTGACGAAAACGGCTACCGCTGCGAGCCCAAGCTGTTTGATCTCTCTCTGGTTGCCAACACCGAGAAAAAGGTTCCCCTGGAGTGGATCAATGCCGAAGGAAATGGTGTTACCCAGGACTTCATTGACTACTGCCTGCCTCTCATCCAGGGCGAAACCAACATGGTCAAGGAAGACGGCCTGCCCCGCTTCGTTCACCTGAAGAGAGTCTTCGCCAAGTAATTCATCCCAATATGCACCATCCCCCGGAGGAATTCTCCTCCGGGGGAATTTTACGCCTCATTGGAATTGTCGGTTTCCGGTTTTGCGGATTTCGCGCCGCGCTTTCTTCTGCGGCGGCGGGGACGTTCTTCGGGGTCTGCCTTCTCTGCCCGGCGGGCATAGGCCTCCGCCGCTTCGCTGGTTGCCTCATAGGTCAGTCGGCTGACCCGGGTCAGGCCGTCAGGCTGCTGGCTCAGCCGCACCCGAATCAGGAATTTTCCATGCTCCGGGCAGGTTGCCAGGTCCATATAGCGATGGCCAGGCTGGGCAAACCAGCGGGAACCCAGCATTTGCTTCTGGCAGACAGGGCATCGGTTATCCTTTCCGGACATGGCACTGAGCGCCGCATTTTTATCCGGCAGATCCCGAAAAACCTCGCGCTGGATGCATCCGGGCAGCTCAGCTCCATGAAAGCCGTTTTCGTGGCTGCGCAAAGCGGAATCATATTCCTGTGCGCCCTTCTTGAGATCCAGCCTTGCGCAGATCAGGGCCGTATGGTAGGCATCCCCCAGAGCGTCATGGGCAGGGCGGGACGCTTCAATGCCGAAAACCTCCATAGCCGTTTTCAGTGCCTTCTGGGAGGTGGAGCCGTCAGTCTGGGCGTTGAAGATCATCTGGGCATTGTACCAATGCTCCGTCCAGTCCTCCTCCATTCCGTAAAGCCGGAGGTTCTCTCTCAGAATGCCAATATCATCAAAGCCCCAGGTCAGGAACACCACCTCTTCCCCACACCAGGCGCGGAATCTTTCCATGGCTTCCCGGAAGGGAAGTCCCTCCTCCCGGAGACGGGCTTCCTTGATTCCCGTCAGTTTGCTGACACGGCGGTTCAGA
The DNA here is from genome assembly GCA_034099845.1 of Faecousia sp. Lineage (GTDB taxonomy): Bacteria > Bacillota > Clostridia > Oscillospirales > Oscillospiraceae > Faecousia. The sequence continues at coordinate 2,354 of JAXEMQ010000284.1, read as the reverse complement.
TGGCGGTAAACCCTCGGCTTCACCATCACCTGGAATTCATCCGCTACAATCAGTTCCTCCGTAACCCGAACCGCGCCGATCTGGATGATCTCTCCCCGGATGGGTACGCGCAATGTCTTTTGAGCGGAGGGAGAACCGGGCCAGGGCTGGTTCCATTCCATATCCAAAACGATATAATCCATTCTCTGTTCCTCTGAACTTTCAGTCTTTCTAGGTATCATACCACATATGTATCGGGTCTGTAAAGCCGATACATGAAAAATCTTTGCTTGTTCACGATTGCATTTGTAAGCGAAATGTATTATACTGTTGGCAGGGATTGGCCAATTGACCATACAATCCCTCAGCTGTGTCAAAAAATTTGTGAAAATTGTTTTCACTTTGATCAGGAGGTAATCGCTCATGCCCAAGACGAAAGATACAGCCCAGACTGCGGAAGTCGTGGAGAAGCCCAAAACCACACGGAAAAAGGCCCCGGCAAAGGAACCCAAGGTTTCCGCTCCCGCCAAAGCCGTGGAAGAAAAGAAGGAAACTTCCTCTGCTCCTGAAGCAGCAGATGCCGGTGCTGCCAAACCCAAATCCACAAGAAAGCGCAGCGCTTCTGCTCCCAGAAAGACCAAGACAGTCAAAGAGTCCGCCGCGGCGGAAACCCCCGTCCCGGAAAAATCCTCTGCGGAAGCTCCTGCCGCGGAACCGACTGTGCCCAAGGCGGAAACGCCTGTGGAAGAGCCCCGTTCCGTCCCCGGTCCCAGAAGAAGCATTGCCTTCATTGGTTCCGAGTGCTATCCCTTTGTCAAAACCGGCGGTTTGGGCGACGTGATGTACGCTCTGCCCAAGGCCCTGTCCCGGATGAACTGTGATGTAAAGGTCATCCTCCCCCGCTACCGCTGCATTCCCTGGGAATATCAGCGCAGAATGGTCTACCGGGGTGAATTCCAGATGCCTCTCTGCTCCGATGGTCGTACCTTCTACGTAGGCATCATGGAATATGTTTGGGACGGCGTTGTTTATGATTTCATTGACAACCAGGAATTCTTCAGCGATGGAAATCCCTACACTTCCATCATTGCGGATATTCCCAAATACTGCTTCTTCTCCAAAGCCGCTCTGGCTGCCCTGAATTTCATGAACTGGATCCCGGATGTGATCCACTGCCACGACTGGCAGGCTGCCCTGGTGCCGGTTTTCCAGCGTACTCTGTTCGCGCCTACCCCTGTGGGACGGGCGAAGACCATGTTTACCATTCACAACCTGCGCTTCCAGGGTATTTACAACATTCCCACCCTGCGGTATTGGACCGGTCTTCCTGACCATGTATTCCAGTTGGATACCCTGGGTCAGGGGCAGAATGACGCCAATATGCTGAAGGGCGGCCTGACATGCACCGATGTGATTACCACTGTCAGCGATACCTACGCCGGGGAAATTCAGTCCCCTGAATACGGCGAAAAGCTGGACGCCCATCTGCGCTACCACGCCGGGAAGCTCCACGGCATCGTCAACGGCATCGACTATGACATCTGGAATCCCCGGACGGATGCTATGCTCCATACCAGCTACGATATTACCGGTGTTCTTCCCGGTAAGAAGGAGAACAAGCGGGCCTTGCAGGCCGAAATGGGCCTGCAGCAGGATGACCACAAGTTCGTCATCGGTCTGGTATCCCGGCTGACCAACCAGAAGGGCCTGGATCTGGTCAATGCCATCCTGCCCCAGATCATGGACGAGCATACCCAGGTAGTTGTGCTGGGCACCGGTGACAAGGTCTATGAGGATTCTTTCCGTCACTATGAGAATGCTTACAAAGGAAATCTCTGCTCCTGCATCATGTATGACGAGGGCCGGGCCCATCGAATCTACGCAGGCTGTGATGCCCTTCTGGTTCCCTCTCAGTTTGAGCCCTGCGGCCTGACCCAGCTCATCGGAATGCATTACGGCACTATTCCCATCGTTCGGGAAACCGGCGGTCTGAAGGATACCGTGGCGCCCCACAACCAATTCACCAACGAGGGCAACGGCTTTACCTTTGACCGGTATGAGGCGGGCCTTCTTCTGGACGCCATCAACCGGGCAAAAACCCTTTATTTCAACGACCGCTTCCATTGGGATGAGATGGTTCAACGGGATATGGACAAGAACGTATCCTGGGAGCATTCCGCACAGCAGTACCGGAACCTGTATCTGGAAATGACCAACAACAGACCCTAATCAAAGGGGCTGTAAAAAAAGTCCCCAGTAAAGGGCAGGCTGCGCCGAATGGCGCAGCCTGCAAAATATATGTAGAAAAGGGGCTGGTTCAGTGGAAGAACCAGCCCTTTGGTGTTATAATGAATTTGTGAAGAAACATAATAACA
>JAXEMQ010000282.1:0-8527 GCA_034099845.1 Faecousia sp. | reverse complement strand
CGAATCTGCTGGCAGCGGGCCTGATGATTGTGGGTAAGAAGCTGGGGGTGCTTCTGGGAGGCATATTCGGTGTGACGCTGATGCTGTGGATCTGCATTCAGTTCTGGCTGTTCCCCGCCAATCCGCTGTCTATCAGCTATTTTTTGTTTGGTTTTCTTCAGGCAATCACCGGAATAATGGCCTTAATCTTTGCAAAACAGGAAGACTTCCATGTCTGCCAGGCGGACTATCCAAGGATCGGAACCAATCACAAACGTCTGGTGGTGTTCTTTTCCCGCATGGGCTATACCAGAAAGAAAGCGCTGGAGGAGGCCGACCGGACCGGTGCGGACATTTACGAGGTGAAGGCAACGGAACGTACCGAAGGCACCCTGGGCTTTTGGTGGTGCGGCCGTTACGGAATGCACCGCTGGGCCATGCCCATTGAGCCCATCGGGGTGGATTTGAGTCAATATGCGCATGTGACCATTTGCAGTCCCATCTGGGTTTTCCGGCTCAGCGCGCCCATGCGGAGCTTTTGCCATGCGGCTTCCGGCAGGATCCGGGAGGCAGACTATATTCTGGTGCACCACCAGAAAGAACCATATTGGTGTGCTGCGGAAGAAATGGATGCGCTTCTGGGCCTTACGGGGAGCCCTGCTGTCAGCATTTGCTGTCGGGAAGGGGACTACCTGAGTGAGGAAAGCAGGGAAGGCAGTCAGACGCCATAATACACCGGCCGGATTCATTCCGGCCGGTTTTTCTGCGCGGAACCGGAGCAAACTAACGGTAGATTTTTAAGCGGGATAATGGTATAATCAATAAAATCATTGGATTACTGCCCAAAGACGGAGGAAGCGTATGGACCAGCGCAATGGTGGATTTGTCCACAGGATTGATAAGAAAAGCATTCCGGTATGCCCGATTTTGGGGGTGGAGCTGGCGGCAATCAATATGCCCTGGCTCCTGGATTTCACGGACCGGAATATAAAAGACCTGTCCGGGGATTACATTTGTGTATCCAATGTCCATACAACCGTCACTGCCTATCAGGATTCCGCCTACCGGGCAGTGCAGAATGGCGGCATTCTGGCAATTCCGGATGGGGGCCCCCTGTCTACCACCGGCCGCAGGCGGGGCTACCCGGATATGCAGCGGGTAACCGGCCCGGATTATATGCAGAAGGCGATCGCCCTGGGTATTGAGAAAGGGTGGAGGCATTATTTCTATGGGAGCACCCAGGAAACCCTGAATATTCTGGAAAAAGAGCTGCCTAAGCGTTACCCCGGAATTCAGATCGCGGGGATGTACAGCCCACCCTTCCGTCCTGTGACGGAAGAGGAAGACCGGCAGATCATTGAAAAAATCAATGCCGCGGAGGCAGACTTCGTCTGGGTGGGTTTGGGCGCGCCCAAACAGGAAAACTGGATGTATGCACATCAGGGAAAGATCCATGGCCTGATGGTCGGTGTGGGGGCTGCTTTCGATTATGAAGCGGGGCATATTCTCCGGGCACCTATGTGGATGCAAAAGCACAATCTGGAGTGGATGTACCGGCTGGTCCAGGACCCGAAACGACTGTTTAAGCGCTACATCGTAACCAATTCCATTTATCTCATTCAGGCGGGACTGCGGGGAAAGTAATATGAACATTCTGATTGTCCATAACCACTATCAGATCCCGGGGGGAGAAGACGCTGTTGTAGCAGCGGAAAAGGCTTTGTTGGAAAGCCATGGCCATAAGGTGATTCTCTACACCCGTGACAATACAGATCTGAACGACAAGGGAGGACTTCATAAGCTGCTGCTTCCCTTTATCCTGCTGTTCAATCCCCGGACTTACCGGGAGGTGCGGAAAGTAATCCGCCAGGAGCGGATTGACCTGGTGCATGTACACAATACGCTGATGCTCATTTCTCCCGCCGTATACTACGGAGCAAAGAGCCGCAGGGTTCCCGTGGTGCAGACCATCCATAATTTCCGGATGCTGTGCCCCGGCGCGGTGTTTTTTCGGGACGGCGCGGTATGTGAGGAGTGCCTGACCGATGGCCTGGGCTGTGCCGTTCGCCACCGCTGTTACCGCGGCAGCCGGATTCAAACCCTGGGCTGTGTGGTGGCAACCTGGGTCCATAGGATGACCGGCATCTACAAATATCCGGATTATATCTGCCTGACGGAGTTTAACCGCAGAAAACTGTTGACACTGAAGGGTATTCGGCCGGAAAACGTGCTGGTAAAGCCCAACTTTGTGGTTCAGACGGAAGCACTGATTCCCATGGAGGCACGGGCGGACCGGATTATCTTCGCCTCCCGCCTGGAGGAGCTAAAGGGGCTGCGGGTTTTGCTGGAGGCCTGGCGGCTGCTGGGCGCCGATGGGCCCAGACTGGTGATCTGCGGAGACGGCCCTCTGGAAAACTGGTGCCTGGGCTTTGTCAAGGAGAACAAAATGCGCAATGTATCTCTGGCGGGACGGCTGCCCAATGAAAATGTCCGCCGGCTTCTTGCCACCAGCCGGGCGCTGATTCTGCCCACACAGTGCTATGAAGGGTTTCCCATGTGCATCGCGGAAAGCTACAGTGTGGGAACGCCGGTGTTGGTTTCCGACCTGGGAAACGGCGGCAGTCTGGTAAAACAGGGCGTTACCGGAATGAAATTCAACCAGAAATCCCCCCAATCTGTGGCGGATACCGTCCGGGCATTCCTGAAGGATACCCAAACACCCTGGTGTGAAAACGCCAGCCGGGCATATCAAACCAGTATGACCCCGGAAAACAACTATCGCCGTTTGATGGAGATTTATGACCACGCCATGGAAAGGAAGGGAAGAGCAGAATGAAAAAGGTGCTGATCATCAGCAACATTCCCTCTCCCTACCGTACGGCGCTTTTTTCCTATCTGCAGGAAACACAGACGGAGTACCGCTTTCAGATCCTGTACACCAGCCGCAAGGAGAGCGACCGTGCATGGACCCAGAATACGGAAGACCTGAAGGATACCTATTTTCAGTCATCCCGTGTTCTATCGGTCAAAGGCGGAGAAATCGGCGGCACCGCCACCCGGTTTGTCCATATTCCAAAAGGCTTAAGCGGCATGCTAACGAACCTCGATCCGGATGTGATCATTGGATCGGAGTACAATTTGTCTGCTGTGCAAGCCTTCCTCTGGGCGAAATGCCGGGGAATCCCTTATATTAACCTGACGGACGGCACCCTGCGGTCCGAAACCTACATCGGCAGAATTCAGAAGCTGACCCGGAAGCTGATCATCTCCCGTTCCGACGGGTTTCTGGCCAGTTCGACCAAGGCAAAGGAAAAACTGCTCCATTGGGGGGCCGCCGAGGAAAAAATAGCCGTCAGCTTCCTGACGGTGCCAACGGAACCCTTCCTGGAGATCCAAAGAGCGCCGGAACCCGGCAGAATTCTGTATGTGGGCCGTATCTCTCATGAGAAAGGGTTGGATCTGCTGGTGGAAGCGCTGGCAAAAACCCAGACGCCCTGCTGCCTGCGGGTGGTGGGGAACGATGTGGGCGGTGAAGAGCGGCTTGTAAAAGAAGAAATCGAAGCCCTGGGGCTCGGGGACCGGGTGGAATTTCTGGGCTACCGGGAAGGACAGGCGCTTCTGGAAGAATACAGCAGGGCAAGCCTGTTGGCGGTGCCTTCCCGATCGGACTGCTTTGGCCTGATTCTGGTGGAGGCCGGCTGTGCGGGTGTGCCCATTGTCGCGTCGCGTTACGCGGATGGGGCCTATGATGTCATTGAACCCGGCGTAAACGGCTTGATCGCGGACCCGGAAAAGCCGGAGGAATTTGCAGCCTGCCTGGATGCGCTGCTGACACAGCAGCTTCCGGCAGACTCCATGCGGGAAGCACTGGGGGATAAATTCAGCTTCCGGCTGGCGGCAGATGGATACGCCCGGGCTTTGAAAATCGTGGAAGGAGTGGGAAAGCATGGCTGATATTCCCATAGTGGTGGTGGCCTATAACCGTCTGGAATCTCTGAAACGGATATTGGCATCCTTGTCCCGAGGGGAGTATCCCCGGCAACCGGTGGAGCTGATCATCAGCATCGACAGAGGCGACAACCAGGAGGTTCTCCAATACGCGGAAGCGTTTCCCTGGCCCCACGGCGAAAAACGGGTGATTTACCGGCAGGAGAATCTGGGCCTGAAGCGGCACATTCTCACCTGCGGCGATCTGACCCAGGATCACGATGGAATCATCCTGCTGGAGGATGATCTGGTGGTTTCACCGGACTTCTACCGCTATGCTCAGGAGTGCTGCGCCTTTGTACAGGGGCAGGACAGAATTGCCGGTGTGGCGCTTTACAATCACCGCCTGAGCCAACTGACGGAAAAGGTGTTTGAACCCTTGGAGGACGGCTTCGACAACTGGTATTTCCGCTACGCCTGCTCCTGGGGACAGATGTGGACCAAAGAGCAGTGGGCCTTGTTCAAAGCCTGGTTTATGGCGCATTCCGACTACGATTTTGCCGCATCCGCCAAAATTCCGGAGCACATCAAGGATTGGGGAAAGCACTCCTGGCTCAAATACCATATTGCATTCTGCATTGAAACGGACCGGTTTTTTCTGTATCCCCGGGTGGCAAGAACAACCTGCTTTTCCGATGCCGGGGTGAACTTCTCCGAAAGTGAGAATACGTTCCAGGTGCCGCTGATGGCAGCCGGAAGGACAGGAGCGCTGCGGCTTTCTCACCTGGAAGAATCCAAGGCGGTTTATGATCAGTGGATGGAAAACCTGTTTCTTTCGCGGTTCCTGGGAAAAGATGCCTGTATCGATCTCTATGGCGCGAAAACGGATTTTGAAGGGAAGAACTATCTGCTCACAACTTCCGGTGTGGAAGGGGGGAAAGTTATCTGCTCCTTCGGCAGGGAGATGCGGCCTCAGGAGTGGAATGTGCTGGGGGAGGTTCCGGGCGATGTGATCCGCCTGTATCAGCTGAGCCCCAACGCAAAGAAACTGCCCAGGACCCGATCGTCCCGGGTGGAGGATGCCCAGTATTATATCCGGGGCATCAGTTACCCCTATAAGAAAGATATTATATCCTTATTCTTGCGGGAAACCGGGAAGAAGCTCCGGCGGAAGCTGACAAAACAATAAGGAGGAGCCTATGGCACATACGGATTGGTATAAGAATACCGTGTTTTATCAGATCTGGCCCCGGAGCTTTCGGGACGGAAACGGCGATGGCATGGGCGATCTGTACGGTGTAATTGAGAAACTGGATTATATCAAGAGCCTGGGCTGTGATGGAATCTGGTTTTCCCCCTTGTATCCGTCCCCCGGAGCGGATTGCGGCTACGATATTTCGGACTACATGGACATAGATCCCCAATTCGGCGGCATGGAGGCCTTTGAGACCTGTCTGCGGGAAGCCCATAACCGGGGAATGAAGGTGATCATGGATCTGGTGATCAACCACACCAGTGACGAACACGAATGGTTCCAGAAGAGCCGCCGCAGGATCGATCCCTATACGGATTATTATATCTGGCGCCCTCTGCAGGATGACGGCAAGCTGCCCAACAACTGGGATTCCCACTTTGAAGGCAAGGCATGGACCTTTGACCCGGTCCGCAGGGAATACTATCTGCACCTGTTCGCGGTAAAGCAGCCGGACCTCAATATGGACAATCCATTGGTTCGTGAGGAAGTCAAAAAAATCATGCGCTTCTGGCTGGACAAAGGGGTGGACGGCTTCCGGGAGGACGTGATCACGTTTATCTCCAAAAAAGAGGGCCTGCCGGACGATCCGCTTCTGCCGGTATACAAGGGCATTTTCTATTACAATCACGGCCCCCACATCCATGAGTATCTGAGAGAGTTCCGGGATGAGGTCCTTTCTCAGTACGACTGTATGACCCTGGCGGAGGCACCCATGGTTACACCGAAGGTTGCGCTCAAATACATAGACGAGGGGCCGGACAAGCAAATCGACATGATGATCCAGAACGAGGTCATGTGCGCCGACTGCTTTTTTCAGGACTACTTTCCGACAAAATTCCATTTGCGTAAGCTGAAAAGGGCCTTCCGCACCTGGCAGAAGAAGCTGGACGGGAAGGGCTGGAATATGCTGTTCCTGGAAAACCACGATCACCCACGGATCATCTCCCGGTACGGAAGCGAAGCTTTCCGGGAGGCCAGCGGCAAAATGCTGGCAACCGCCTACCTCTTTCAGAAGGGTACACCTTTCCTCTACCAGGGGCAGGAGATCGGTATGACCAACTGGCATCCGTCAAGCTGGGAAGCCTATGAAGACGTGGCAACCCGTTACTACTATACCCACAAAGCCCGCAAGCTGACCCCACGGCAGCGGCTGCACAAGCTTTGGCGCTGCTCCCGGGACTCCTCCCGGACACTGATGCAGTGGGACGGCAGTGATAACGCAGGCTTTACAACGGGAAAACCCTGGTTTGCGGTAAATGAAAACTATCGGGAAATCAACGTTGCCCGGCAGGATCCGGACAGGAATTCCGTTCTGAATTACTACCGCCTGGCCATCGGCCTGCGGAAAAAGCTCAGCTGTGTCCGCTGGGGCACCTACCAGGAATACAGAAAGGGAAGCAGCTGGCTTTATATGTATTCCATGCAGGATGACCGGCAGAAGATTCTGGTAGTCTGCTCCTTCAGCGACCGGGTGCAGAAATTCCGGCCGCCCAAGGAATTTCACCTGGACAAGGGAAAACGGATTCTCTGCAATTATCCGGAACCGGAAGAGGACCGGCTGAATCCCTATGAAGCCAGAGTGTATTTCTGGAACTGAACAGCAAATATCCGGGATCGTCTTGGATCCCGGATACTTGCTATTTCTTTATTTTTTCTTCCATTTGTCGCCGAGCATGGCATCCACCAGCTGCTCGACCTCGGTTTTCTCGCCGTTCAGGATTCGCAGGGCATCGCTTCGCTGATCCTGAGTAGCAGAACGATACAGCCTTACCAGCTTCTGCTCCGCGGCATTCAGCTTCAGCCCGGAGGAGGTGGATTTTGCCGGTGTTTTCCGGGCTTTCTCCGCGTTCAGCAGGGAGGCCTGTGTGACGCCGGTGGCTTTGGCAATGGCTTTCAGTGCGGCCTGGCTCAGGTCCAGGTCTCCGCGTTCTGCGTTGCTGATTTCTGCGGAGGTCAGACCGGCTGCCTTTGCCAGCTGTTGCTGGGTCATTTTGGCCCCGGTCCGTGCTCCGCGAATCAATTCTCCTGTTTTCTTTCCCATAGGCATCCTTAGTAGCGCATGATATAGGGAAGCACCAGCCTTCCCGCTTTATAGGGCAGTCCCTCCATGGCCTTTTTCGCGTTCTTCAGCTCTTCCCGAATGGAAATGTGCTGGGGGCAGTGCTGCTCGCATTTCCCGCAGCCGATACAGTTGCCGGGACCGGTGTAGTCCTTGCGGACGCCGGTGATCATAAAGTATTCCGTCAGCGCTTTCCAGTAGCCATCGGAGGAGAGCCGGTTGTAGGCGGCAAAGGTGCCGGGAATATCCACGCCTTTGGGGCAGGGCATACAGTAGCGGCAGCCGGTGCAGCCAACCTTCATGTTTTCGTTGATGGCATCCACCACTCTGCGCAGAACCGCCCGGTCTTCCTCGGTGAAGGACCCGGCCCTGGCGCTGTCGGCAGTGCGGACATTTTCCCGGACCATTTCCAGGGAGTTCATGCCGGAGAGCACACAGGTGACCTCCTTCTGATCCCACAGCCAGGAGAAGGCCCACTGGGCAGGGGTACGTTCTATGTGGGCGCGTTCCATTACTTTTTTGGCAGAGCTGGGCAAGCCGTTTGTCAGCCGGCCGCCCCGCAAAGGCTCCATGATGATCACCGGCAGACCTTTTTCCGCCGCCCGGTGGAGCCCTGTGGTGCCTGCCTGGGAGTTTTCGTCCAGATAGTTGTATTGGATCTGACAGAAATCCCAGTCGTAGACCTCCAGGAGTTTACAGAACATGTCGCTGTTTCCATGGTAGGAGAAGCCCACCTGACGGATGGCACCGCTTTTTTTCTTTTCTTCCAGCCAGGGGAGAATCCCCAGCTCCACCAGCCGCTCCCAGGTCTTGGTATCCGTGAGCATATGCATCAGGTAGTAGTCCACATGATCGGTTTGCAGCCGCCGCAGCTCCTCCGCAAAGTAGGTCTCCATGCTGTCCGGCTTCTTAATCAGGTAATGGGGAAGCTTGGTGGCAATGTTTACCTGATCCCGGATGTGGTTCCGGGCGAGAATCTGACCCAGTGCGGCTTCGCTTCCGGGATAAACATAGGCGGTGTCATAATAGTTTACGCCAGCGTGGAAGGCTTCCATGATTTCCTGTTCGGCTTTGTCTATATCGATTTTTCCGGCGGTCTGTGTAAAACGCATACAGCCATAGCCCAAAACGGAAATGGGATTGCCGTAGCGGTCACTGCGGTACTGCATATGTAAAACCTCCTGTAATTGCTGCCTCCATTATACCTCTGCCTTGGGAAAATCGCAATGGGGAAAACCGGTTTCTGATCCGGCTTTCGGTAGATTTCACAGTGGAAAGTACCGGAAAACGGCGGTATAATAGAAGGA
>JAXEMQ010000025.1:0-3117 GCA_034099845.1 Faecousia sp. | reverse complement strand
TTCAGCAGGATTTCCTGTACGAGGACAAGAAATCCGCCCGGCAGAAGCTGGGGCTGGGCGACGGCCCCGTGGTGCTCTCCGCCTTTGGCAGCCTGGGCGCCAAGCGCATGAACGAGATGGTGGCGGAGCTGTTCTGTATGGAAAAGGAAGCGGGCTTCCCCTTCCATCATGTCCATGCCACCGGCGGCTTCGGCTGGGAGTGGATGCCGGAGCTTCTGGAAAAGGACGGGCTGGACCTGCCCCACACCTCCGCCATCGACCTGCGGGAGTATATCTATGATATGCCCCTGGAGATGGCGGCAGCGGATGTGGTCATCAGCCGATCCGGCGCCGCGACCTGCAATGAGATCGCCGTATCCGGTACGCCGGCTATTTTGATTCCCTCTCCCAACGTGACCAACAATCACCAGGAGCACAACGCCAGAGTGCTGTCCGACCGGAATGCCGCCGTGACCATTCTGGAAAAGGACTGTACCGCCCGCCGGGTGATGGAGGAGATCCAGGCACTGCTGGCGGACCCCCAGCGTAGAGAAGACATGAGCAAAACCCTGAGGACCATGGTTCGCCTTGACTCCACCCAGCGGATTTGCGACATCGTAGAGGGCCTTGTCAAGGAACGGTAATTTTCCGGACACCCCCTCAGGAGGAACATAGAATGGATACAAACGACAAGAGCGGAGCCACCCCGCAGCCGGGCCAGGCAGAAAAGGGCACGCAGAACCGGCAAGACTCCGGGGCTGCGCCCGGCCGCGTCCAGCCGCCGAAGATGGATGGCGTCAGCGCCGGAGGGCGGCCTCAGCGGCCGGTTCCCCGGACAGGTTCCGCTCCCAACCGAAAGCCGGCGGGGGCACAGCCGGAAAAGCAGCGCCCTCAAAGGCCCGAACGGAATGCGGCGGAAAACGGCCCTCAGCGGCAGCAGAATCCGCCCCCAAAAGCGCCTTCCCAGGAGCATAGCCGGACCCCGGCCGGGGCGCGGCAGCCCCAGACTCCCGGACCCCGGTCCCAGACAGCCAAACCCGGCACCGCCGGCCCCCGGCAGGGGGAGCCTGCCCGGACCGGTCAGCCCCAGCGGCCCCGGCGAACCGGAGAACCGGAACAGCCCCGCCGCGGAAACCCGGACAGACCTGCCGGAACGAAAGAACCTGCCCGGCAGCCGGCCCGAAAGCCCTCCGGGGCGGACAGCCGGAAAAAGAAACCGGCAGACACCGCCGTACGGAGCCGGGGAGATTCGGGCTATCAGCCCTACCGCCGGGCCAATGAGCGGAAAAAGGCCCAGCGTTCTTCCAACCTGAGAGCCTTTTTCTCCGATCAGAATCCGGTGCTCAAGTGGTTTGAGCGGGTGCGCTACAACAAGGACAGCTTCGCCGAGGATTCGGATCTTGCCAGGCAGCGCCGGGCCCGCCGTCAGGCGGAGGAAGAAAAGCGCCGCCGAAAACAGAACCGGTTCAATACGCCTGCGGTCATCTATACCCAGCCCGCGGCCTTCAACCGGGACCGGCTGATTGTTCAGCTGATTTCCGTCCTGACGGTGGTGGTTGCCCTGATGGTCGGCCTGTCCATTTTCTTCAAGGTGGGCAGAATCACGGTTTCCGGAGCGGAGGTATACCAGCCCTGGTCTATTGTGGAGGCCTCCGGCATCTCCAAGGGAGACAACCTTTTGACCTTGAGCCGTGCCCGGGCCACCAGCCAGATTCTGGCAAATCTGCCCTATGTAAAAAAAGTAAGAATTGGAATAAAACTACCGGATACGGTTAATATTGAGATAGAAGAGGGCAATGTTGCCTACGCCATCAAGGACGACCAGGGAACCTGGTGGCTGATGGACTCCGACGCCAAGGTGACGGAGATGATCAACAATTCCGTGGCCGGAAACTACACCCAGGTTCTGGGGCTGACCCTTTCCGCCCCCAAGGTGGGAGACATCGGCGTTCCCACGGAAATCCAGGCGGAAACCGTGGAAACCGAACCCGGGGAGGAGACCATGCCCACCGTGGCGCCCATTGTGGTCACCGGCGCGGAGCGCATGGCCGTGGCCCAGCAGATTCTCAAAGCGCTGGAGGCCAACGATATTGTAGGCGGCGCCGCCAGTGTGGATGTAACTCAGGTGGATGATATTGTTCTGTGGTACGGTTCCCGCTACCAGGTGATGCTGGGCGACAGCGCGAACCTGAGCTACAAGATTGCCTGTATGTATGATGCAATTTTGCAGATGAGCGACTATCAGACCGGTATTTTGGATGTCAGTTTTACCCAGTGGGAGAATCGGGTGGCTCTGACGCCCTTTGAATAACCCTTTTGGAGCCCCGAAACAGGCCGGTTGAGGCTGTATTTATCGGATTTTTTTCGGGAATTCAAAGATTTTCTATTGACCAATTCCAAAATACAAGCTAAAATAGAAAGGTGCAATTTACGAATTATGCAGAAGCGTTCCGGCTCAAGCTGCAAAAAGATACATAGGAGGAAAGAATGTATGTCTGAAACCATTCAGGATCGCGTTGTCAAGATCAAGGTGATCGGCGTTGGCGGCGCAGGCAACAATGTTATCAACCGGATGATCGATGCCGGTGTCAACGGCGTGGAATTTGTCGCCGTGAATACAGATAAGCAGGACCTCAACAAATCTGTCTGCAAGAATAAGGTGCAGATCGGCGAAAAGCTCACCGGCGGTATGGGCGCCGGTTCCAAGCCCGAGGTGGGCAAGAAGTCCGCGGAGGAAAGCCGGGCCATTCTGGCTCAGGCGCTGGAGGGAACGGACATGGTCTTCATCACCGCCGGTATGGGCGGCGGCACCGGCACCGGTGCGGCTCCCGTGGTAGCTGAGCTGGCCCACGAGGCCGGGATTCTCACCGTGGGTGTTGTGACCAAGCCCTTCAAGTTTGAGGGCGCCAACCGGATGCGTCAGGCAGAGCAGGGCATCAACGATCTGAAGGACAAGGTGGATTCCCTGATTATCATTCCCAACGACCGGCTGAAGTATGTGACCGACCAGAAGATCACCTTTGCCAACGCCTTCGGCATCGCGGACGATGTGCTGAAGCAGGCTGTTACCTCCATTTCCGAACTGGTGGGCTTCTCCAAGAACGTAATCATCAACCTGGACTTTGCCGACGTTTCCGC
>JAXEMQ010000274.1:0-2244 GCA_034099845.1 Faecousia sp. | reverse complement strand
AAAGTGTATGTCAGCTTCTTACAGAGCGAGAAGGCGAAGAACGCCCTGGCGGGCCTGAAGTCCGCCGGAGGGTATCTCCGCCGGGAGCTGGGCCACAGCCTGCAGCTGCGTTACGCACCCGAAATCGTTTGGGCAGAGGATGACAGCATTGAATACGGCGCGAAAATGCTGAAGCTCATCAACTCTCTGGAGGTGGCCCACGATGAAGAATCTGACCAGGGCTGACGCAGCCGAGTTCCTGAAAAAGCAGGACAATTTCGTGATTCTGACCCATGTTCGCCCGGACGGCGATACGGTGGGCAGCTCCGCGGCCCTGTGTCTGGGCCTGCGCAGTCTGGGAAAAACCGCCCATGTGCTGCGCAACCCCGGCATTACCCCCCGGTACGCCTGGCTCCATGAGGGCCTGACGGTGGAAGAGGCCGGGGAAAACGACACCATTGTTTCCACCGATGTGGCCTCCCCCGGAATGCTGCCCCAGGAGTTCCAGCACCTGCTGGATCGGGTGGCTCTGCGCATCGACCACCACGGCTCCGCCACCTCTTTTGCCGGGCAGGAGCTGGTGGACCCCAACAGCGCCAGCTGCGCGGAGGTCATCTGGGATTTGCTGGCCTATCTGGGAGTCTCCCCGGATCCCAGACTGATGGACGCCATTTATGTGGGCCTGTCCACCGACACGGGCTGCTTCCGCTTTGCCAACACCACCGCCCACACCTTCCGGGTGGCGGCCATCTGCGCCCAGTATGGGGCAAAGGTCTTTGAGCTGAATCAGCAGCTGTTTGAAACCAACACCCTGGGCAAGCTCCGTATGCAGGCCTGGATTGTGGAGCATATGCAGATGCTGGCCGGCAACACCATGGCCATCTGCGCCATCCCCAAGGCGGTGGAGGAGCGGCTGGGCGTCAGCAGCGACGATATGGACAACATCTCCAATTTCCCCCGGTCCGTTGCCGGTGTGAACATCGCAGCCACCCTGCGGGAGGCGGAAAACGGACTGGTCAAGCTGTCCGTCCGGGCGGTGCCCGGCTATGACGCCACCCGGATCGCCGTGCGGTTCGGCGGCGGCGGCCACAAGGGCGCTGCCGGCGGCACCCTGCGCATGACCATGGAGGAAGCCGTGAAAGCGGTGGGAGACGTGATGACGGAGCTGTGCCAATGAACGGCATTGTGATTGTGGACAAGCCCCAGGGCTGGACCAGCCAGGATGTGACGGCAAGGCTCAGAAGGGTGTTTGATACCCGCCGCATCGGCCACGGCGGCACCCTGGACCCCATGGCCACCGGCGTACTGCCGGTGTTTGTGGGCCGGGCCACCCGGGCGGTGGAGTTTTTCGAGCACGCGGAAAAGACCTATGAAACGGTGCTGCTGCTGGGAAAACGGACGGATACCCAGGATGTTACCGGCAGGGTGCTGGAGGAGCGGCCGGTTTCCCTGAGCCTGGAAGATGTGGAAGATGTACTGCCCCGGTTCCGGGGGGAGATCCTTCAGGTGCCCCCCATGTATTCCGCCCTGAAGGTAAACGGGCAGAAGCTCTGCGACCTGGCCCGAAAGGGGAAGCAGGTGGAGCGCCAGCCCCGGCCCATCACCATATTTGAGCTGACCCTGCTTTCTTTTGAAGAAAACCGGCTCCGGCTGCGGGTGCGCTGCTCCAAGGGCACCTATATCCGCACCCTCTGCGACGACATTGGCGCCGCCTTGGGAACCCTGGGCTGCATGGAGTCTCTGCGCAGAACCCAGGCGGGGGACTATTCCATTGCGGAGTCCGTTCCACTGGAAGCTCTGCTGGAAGCCGACAGCCCGGAAACCTATCTGCGGGGCATGGACAGTATGTTTGTCCGTTATCCCGCGGTGACCCTTACACCCAATCAGGAAAAGCGTTGCCGCAACGGCAATTCCTTTACCCGCCCCATGGCCAACGGCATCTACCGGGCCTACGGCGCAAATGGGGAATTCCTGATGCTGGCAAAGGTGGAAGATAATGTTATGTCAACCATAAAGAGCTTTTTTGAGGTGTGAGGGTTTTCTCTGAGAAAGAGGAATTTGGCGAGGTATGCAACCTACGCCCGCTTATCGCTTGCCTCTCCCTATGGGGCAGGTGCCCCCTATGGGGGCGGAGAGGGCCCTCTCAGTCACGGCTTACGCCGTGACAGCAATAAATTGAGGAGCAATTGCCACCGGCAATTGTTTCATTCAATTCGCTGCGCGACGCACCGCCCCAAAGGGGGAGCCAAGGGTGCTCCGCGCCAC
>JAXEMQ010000261.1:0-2966 GCA_034099845.1 Faecousia sp. | reverse complement strand
CGCCGTGGATACCCACACGGACTCCCTGATCCGCAGGGCCTTCCGGGAGGAGATTCCCGGAACCACAAAGCTGATCATTGCCCAGCGGATCTCCTCCATCCAGGATGCGGACATCATTCTGGTCATGGAAAACGGCAAGGTGGCCTGTGTGGGCGACCACGAAACCCTGATGAAGGAATCGGACTTCTATCGGGGCATCTATGAATCTCAGCAGAAAGGAAGTGAACGCTGATGCCTCCCGTAAAAATGCGCGGTGACGGCCGCAAAGCCAAGAACCCCAAAAAGACCCTGCTGCGGCTGCTGAGCTATATGAAGCGGTATACCCCTACCCTGTTGTTTGTCATGGTGTGCATCATCCTCACCTCCGTTGCCCAGGCCCAGGGCAGCCGGGCGCTGGGTCCCCTGGTGGATGACTACATTCTGCCAATGGTGGCCAGCGGCTCCACCGATTTTACGCCATTGCTCCGGTATCTGGGAAAGGTTGCCTGTATTCTCTGCCTTGGTATTCTGGGATCGTTCCTTTTCAACTACCTGATGGTAGGCGTTACCCAGGGCGTGCAGAAAGCCATCCGGGATGAGCTTTTCTCCAGGATGCAGAAGCTTCCCCTGCGGTATTTTGACAGCCATGCCGCCGGCGACATCATGTCCCGCTATACCAGCGATATTGATACCCTGCGTCAGGTGATCTCCCAAAGCATTCCCCAGTGCGTCTCCTCCCTGGTGACCCTGGTGGTGGTGCTGTGGAACCTCATTGACACCTCCTGGATTCTGACCGTTGTCATGGCCTTTACCGTGGCGCTCATTGTTTACGTTACCAAGTTTCTCGCCACCAAATCCGCCGGTTTCTTCATCGGCCAGCAGCAGGCGCTGGGCGCCGTCAACGGCTATATCGAGGAGATGATCTCCGGTCAGAAGGTGGTCAAGATCTTCAACCACGAGGATGCCTGCAAGGCGGACTTTGACCGGCTCAACGAAGCGCTTCGGGTCAACGCCTTCAACGCCGGAAAATTCTCCAATATGCTGGGCCCCATCAACAACAACCTGAGCTATGTGCAGTATGGTGTGCTGGCCATTTTCGGCGGCCTGCTGTGCATCAAGTCCAACGGGCAGCTGCTGACACTGGGCAGCCTGATGGCCTTCATGGTGCTCAGCCGCAGCTTCAATATGCCCATTTCCCAGATCTCCAACCAGATCAACGCCATTGTCATGGCCCTGGCAGGCGCCGAGCGGATCTTTACCCTTATGGATGAGGCGCCTGAGCAGGACGAGGGTTATGTCACCCTGGTCAATGCCAGAGTGGACCCGGACGGCACCATCCACGAATGCCCCGAGCGTACCGGCCGCTGGGCCTGGCGGCATCCCCATCAGGCCGACGGCACCGTCACCTATACCGAGCTCAAGGGCGACATCACCATGGAGGAAGTGGACTTTGGCTATGTGCCGGAAAAGACCGTGCTTCACGATGTGACACTCTATGCCCACCCCGGCCAGAAAATCGCCTTTGTGGGCGCCACCGGCGCCGGCAAGACCACCATTACCAATCTGATCAACCGGTTCTATGACATCGCCGACGGCAAGATCCGCTATGACGGGATCAACGTGAACAAGATCCGCAAGCCGGATCTGCGCCGCTCCCTGGGCGTGGTGCTCCAGGAAACCAATCTGTTCACCGGCACCGTCATGGACAATATCCGCTACGGCAAGCTGGACGCCACCGACGAAGAATGCATCCACGCGGCCAAGCTGGCCAACGCCCACGACTTCATCACCCGTCTGCCCGACGGTTACAACACCCAGCTCACCGCCAACGGAAGCAGCCTCTCCCAGGGCCAGCGTCAGCTCATTGCCATTGCCCGTGCCGCGGTGGCCGATCCCCCGGTGATGATTCTGGACGAGGCCACCTCCTCCATCGATACCCACACGGAATCTCTGGTCCAGGCAGGCATGGACGCCCTGATGAAAGGCCGGACGGTATTCGTCATCGCCCACCGGCTGTCCACCGTACGCAACTCCGACTGCATCATGGTGCTGGACCAGGGCCGCATCATTGAGCGGGGCACCCACGATGATCTGATTGCCCAGAAGGGCACCTACTATCAGCTCTACACCGGTGCCTTTGAATTGGAATAATGATTTACCCTCCTGCTTTTTGGGCAGGAGGGTTTTCGCGTCAGGATATTTTCAGGGCATCAGCACAGCTTTGCGCCGGCGGGGATGCTGTCGGAGAGCATCACCAGGTTCAGCTTTTCTTCTCCGTTTTCCTTGTGCACCGCACTCAGGAGCATGCCGGAGCTGAGCCTTCCCATCATCTTTCTGGGGGGCAGATTGGTGATGGCCACCAGGGTCTTGCCAACCAGCTCCTCGGGCTTGTAGAACTTCGCAATGCCGGAGAGGATCTGCCGGTCGGTGCCGGTACCGTCATCCAGGGTGAACTGAAGAAGCTTGTCGCTCTTCTTGACGGCTTCACAGGCCTTGACCTTCACCGCCCGGAGCTCATTCTTACAGAAGGTATCAAAGTCCACGCTTTCTTCCGTGTAGGGCTCGATTTCCAGAGGGGGCACCGGGGGCTTGTTCAGGGCTTCCAGCTCCGCCAGTTCCTTCTCCATGTCGATGCGGGGGAACAGAGCGGGGCCTGCCACAGTGGCGACCTGGCGGTCCAGGGAACCGAATACATTCAGGGTATCCCAGCTGAGGTCCGCGCCGCCCAGCCGCTTGCCGATCTCGGCGCAGGTATCGGGCATAAAGGGCTGCAGGAGCCCTGCGCAGATGCGGACGGTCTCCAAGAGGTTATAGAGGACTCTGGCCAGTCTGGGCTTCATTGCTTCATCCTTGGCCAGGACCCAGGGCGCGTTCTCATCGATATACTTGTTGGCCCGGGAGATCACCTTGAATACCTCGGAAAGGGCATTCTGGAAGGCGTACTTCTCCATGGCCTCCTCGTACTTATCCCGGAGAGAAGCAGCCAT
>JAXEMQ010000260.1:0-10210 GCA_034099845.1 Faecousia sp. | reverse complement strand
ACTGGATGCCAGCCGGTACATATCAAAATGGAACAGGGGAAGCCTGCCGCCCAGATACTCATTGACAATGGTATAGGTGGGGCTGGTAACGGTTTCCCGGCAGCCCAGACCCCGGGCAAGCCCCCGGGTAAAGGCGGTTTTGCCGGCGCCCAGATCTCCAAGGTAGGCCAGCACCGTGCCGGGCCGGAGAAGCTTGCCCAGTTTTTCCCCCAGGGCTTCCGTCTCCTCGGGGGCATTCGTCATGTATTCCATGTGGATACCTCTCAGTGTTCCTTGGCCATTTTCAGCTTTTCCGCCTGGTCGGCGGTGGCCAGGGCGTCAATAATCTCGTCCAGATCGCCGTCCATGACGGAATCGATCTTATACAGCGTCAGGCCGATCCGATGGTCCGTAACCCGGCCCTGGGGGAAGTTGTAGGTGCGGATCCGCTCGTTGCGCATACCGGTGCCCACCTGGCTGCGGCGCATACCGGTCACCTGACTGTCCAGTCGCTGCTGCTCCTGCTCATAGAGCTTGGAGGCCAGCATCCGCATACATTTCTCCCGGTTCTGGAGCTGGCTGCGCTCCTCCTGGCAGGCCACCACAATTCCCGAGGGCTTGTGGATCAGACGGACGGCGGAGCTGGTTTTGTTGACGTGCTGGCCGCCGGCGCCGGAGGCCCGATAGACCTGCATCTCAATGTCTGCGGGGTTGAGCTGTACATCCACCTCTTCCATCTCCGGCAGCACCGCAACGGTGGCAGTGGAGGTGTGGACCCGGCCGCCGGACTCGGTTTCCGGCACCCGCTGAACCCGGTGCACACCGGATTCGTATTTCATTCTGGAATAGGCCCCCCGGCCGCTGACAACGAAGTCCGCTTCCTTGATGCCCCCCAGCTCGGTTTCGCTGTAGTTCATCAGCTCAATGCTCCAGCCCTTGGCGGCGGCGTACATGGAGTACATCCGGAAAAGGCTGTGGGCAAACAGGGCGCTTTCCTCACCGCCCACACCTCCCCGGATTTCCACGATGACGTTTTTTTCGTCGTTGGGATCCTTGGGCAGCAGCAGAATCTGCAATTCCCGGTAAAGCCGCTCTTTTTCCTCTCTGGCGTCCTGATAGGTCTGCTGGCACAGCGCCTTCATTTCCGGATCCGCCATCAGCTCCTGGGCATCCTCCATTTCCTGAATGGCCCGGTTGTAGGCGTGATAGCTCTCCACAATGGGTTCCAGGTCGTTTTTCTCCCGCAGCAGCCTGGCAGCCTGCTTGGGATCACTGTAAAAATCCGGCTGTTCCGATTTGGCGCAGAGCTCCTCATATCGGCTCGCCACGGCTTGAAGCTTTGAAAGCATTCCCGATTCTCCTTTGGTTATTGATCATTGCCCCTGTTGGCCGCGTCAACTCCGCGGCATATTCTTCATTCAACAGGGGAATGCTGTTTGCGGTAGACATTTACCACACAGCTGGCCCGGTCGGAAAGAACCCGGGTCCCGTTCAGCCGCTGGGCACCCGCTTTTCCGATGCGGAACACATGGGGCGTCATGGATAACAGCCGGGGGATCTGTTCTCCCTCAATGGTGAAGCCGAAGGAGATCTGCCGGCTTTCCAGCAGTGTAAAGCCGGAAAGATTGGGGGTGGAATCCTTGGGCTTGCGGGTCAGCTGATCATAAATAACGCTTTTCAGCCCCAGCAGATGGTCCGGTGCCGCCAGCACCTGGATAAACAGCCCCTGGGGACACAGCACCCGGTGGAATTCTCCTTCCAGGGTCAGGGCGAACAGACTGGTCAGCAGCCCCACACTGCCGTCTTTTACCGGCAGATGGGCAGCCGTGGCGCAGAGCCAATTGGGACCCTTGTACCGCCCCGCGGCCCAGCGCACCGCTTCCTTGGAAATGTCCACTCCGGTCAGAGGCAGCCCCAGCGCTTTGGAAAGGCCCGCGCCGTAGTAGCCCTCGCCGCAGCCCACGTCCAGCATTTCTCCGGAAGCGCCCCACCTCCGGGCAGCCTCCGTAACCGCTTCCAGAATAGGCGCGTAGATGCCGGTATCCAGAAAGGCCCGCCGGGAGAGCACCTGCTCCCGGGTATCTCCCGGGTCCACGGAATGCTTCTGCTGAACAGGCAGCAGATTCACATACCCCTGCCGGGCAATATCAAAGCTGTGGCCCGCGGCGCAGCAGTACCGCTTTTCCTGCCGGGTC
This sequence comes from Faecousia sp., assembly GCA_034099845.1. GTDB lineage: Bacteria > Bacillota > Clostridia > Oscillospirales > Oscillospiraceae > Faecousia. Next base: position 8,036 of record JAXEMQ010000260.1, on the reverse strand, counting down.
AGGGAGCCGCCGCAAATGGGACAGAGAAATTCCATGGCAAAGCCTCCTTATACACCCATATCATACCCCATTTCCGGGCCCCAGTCAACACCGGCCAGTACCCGGCAGGAATAAGGTCAATTGTCCATTCAAAAAAGACTCCTGTCCCTGACCGGCAAACGCCTGCTGCTATCCACTCCGAAAAAAGAGGAATTGAACATGAAAAAACAGCTTACATTTCTGCTTCTGCTATTGACGCTGATTGTTCCCGTCAGCGCCCAGGCGCCCACGGTGGCCCTGACCTTTGACGACGGGCCCTCCGGCCGGTTTACCGCGGCGCTGTTGGACGGCCTTCAGAAACGGGAGGTAAAGGCCACCTTTTTCCTGTGCGGCTACCGCATCCGGCAGTACCCGGAGCTCACCGAGCGGATTGCCGCCGAGGGCCATGAAATCGGCTGCCATGGGTTTTCCCACAACTCCATGGAGGGCATGAGCCGCCGGGACATTGCCGAGGAGATTGCCGCCACCCTGGAGCTGCTGCCCCAGGGCACCAAGGCCCGGTTTCTGCGGCCCCCCGGAGGCTGCTGCGACAGTTCTGTCAGCCAGGTGGCAAAGGCAAAGCAGATGCCCATTTTGCAGTGGTCCGTAGACCCCAAGGATTGGGCCATCCATGATGCCGCCGTGGTAAAGGGAAGGGTGGTCCGGGCGGTGAAGGACGGGGACATCATCCTGATGCACGATATGTCCACCAGCTCCGTTTCCGCCGCCCTTGCCATTGTGGATGAACTCACTGCCCGGGGTTTCCGGTTCACCACCGTTTCCCGGCTGGCGGCGGGCTACACCCTGCGGCCCGGGGAAATCTACGGTTCCTTCCCGCAAAAAAGCGAACCGGCGCAAACCGGTTCGCAAGAGGATTAATTGCGCTTTCTGCCCCAGGCCCAAAGATAGCCGGAGACCAGAATGAACAGGTCGCCCACATGACCGGCGTTGAAGAGGAAGGGCTCCATAAACCCGATGGGCAGCATACAGAGCACCCACATGGTCATGGTGATTTTGGCCTTATCCCGGCAGCGCAGCAGCACCCGGGCGCAGGCAATAAGGATTTCCGCCGTCAGCACCAGGGAGAATACAAGCCCGGGGATGCCCAGCTGGACCATCATTTGCAGCCAGGAATTGTGGGCGTGGGCCATACCCGGCAGAATCCGATCCCGGAACCGGCTGGTACCGAACAGGCGCAGGTCCTTGCTGTTCCGGAAGGCTTCCACAATGGCGGACCAGGTATCCATCCGGCCGTTCAGCGTTCCCATATCCTCTTTCAGGGTGCCCTGGTTGCTGACGCCGTCGGTCAGGAATCCGTCTTCGTTGATCCAGATGTCCACATCCCGGTAGTTTTCGTCCAGCTCCTGCTTTGTGGGCAAATCCACATCCTCCTGGCTGCGGAGCTGCTCAATCAGGCGCTGGTTGTTTGCTTTGTAAATGGCTTCCGAGCCGAAATAAATGCCGCCGGCCAAACACAGGCCCAAAACGGCCAGCAGGAGATTCCGCCGCAGCTTTCCGCCGCCGGCGGTAAACAGGAAGGTGCCCGCCGCAAAGGCGCAGACCATCAGAATGTTGGTGCGGGAATGGGTCAGGAAAATCAGCGCCAGCTGGGCCGCCGCGCCCACGATCAGGGCGATCCGCGGCCAACGCTTTCTGGTCAGGAAGCAGCCCGCCACGCACAGGGCGATGCCCATAAACAGAACCGCCGCGAAAATAATGGCGTTCCACAGGGGATTGACTCTGGCGCCGGACCAGTATACATATTCCGAAAGTCCCTGGGGCACCAGATTCAGCACCAGAAGCAGCGCCATCAGTCCCAGCCACAGGCACACAATCCAGGTGAGCACCGCCGTGCCCTTGATGCCGCTGCATGTTTCGGTATCTCCGCAGAGCTCGGCAAAGGGCAGCAGAACCAGAAAACGGCTCAGCAGCAGGCCGATGGGTTCCGGGGGCTCGCCGTAGAGGGCGTGCATATATTTGGTGACCATCACCCAGCCTGCCAGAGCCAGGCCGAAGGCCAGGTGCCAGCGCCCCATGGGGCTCAGAGGGCGGCGGACCGCCAGCACCAGAAAGGCCAGGGAGGCGGCAATCTGAACGTTGGAGGTGAACAACCAGATTTTTTCATAGGTTTCCATGCCTACCATCAGGTGGATATGGGTGCACAGCGTGCAGAGCATACACAGCAGGAAGCAGGCCCGAAGCCGTTTGGATTCGGAAAAGGCGGGAATTCTTCTCATATCAAACATCCTTTGTTACCAGAAAGTGCGTTCTTTGCCCCAAGTATACCGTATTTTTCCCCGTCTGTCAAACAAGGAATCCCGCCTCCGGACCGGGAAGGCGGGACTCATGTTACTCCTGTTCCAGGGCCATCATCTTGTCGATGCGGCGCTGATGTCTGGCTTCGCCGGAGAAGGGGGTGGTGAGCCACTTGTCCACAATGGCCAGAGCCAGGTTTTCACCCACCACACCGGCGCCCACGGCCATCATATTGGTGTCGTTGTGCAGTCGGGTCAGCTCCGCGGACAGCAGGTCGCTGAGCAGCGCGCAGCGGATGCCCTTTACCTTGTTGGCGGTAATGGATACACCGATGCCGGTGGTGCACAGCAGGATGCCCTTTTCGCAGGCACCGGAGGCAACCGCCTGGGCGGCGGGGCCGGCAAAATCGGGGTAGTCGCAGCTGTCCTTGCTGTGGGTGCCGAAGTCCACCACTTCATAGCCCTTGGCACCGAGATGGGCAGCCACCTTTTGCTTCAGATCAAACGCTCCATGGTCACAGGCAATTGCGATTTTCATTTGTATCCTCCTCATATCACATAACCGCCGTCCACGTTCAGCACGTGTCCGGTGATAAATTCCGTGTCTGCCAGATAGGCCATGGCCCTGGCCACGTCCTCCGGCCTTCCGTTTCGGCCCACAGGGGTATCCCGGGCCATTTCCTCCAGAATGCCCGGTTCCACCTGGGCGCACATATCCGTCAGGATCACCCCGGGGGCAACGCAGTTTACCCGGATGCCGCTGGGGCCCAGCTCCTTGGCCAGGGCCTTCGTCAGGGCGATAACGGCGCCCTTGGTGGCGGAATAGGCCGCTTCGCAGCTGGCGCCCACCCGGCCCCACATACTCGATACGGTGACAATGCTGCCCGCCTGCTTCTTCAGAAAGAAGGGCAGGACCCCGTTCACACAGTTGTAGATCCCTTTTACGTTCACCGCGAAGATCCGGTCCCAGTCCCCTTCCTCCATGGACTGCATAAGTCCATAGTGGCAGATGCCTGCGTTGCAGATGAGAATGTCCACATCGGGAAGGTCCTTCAGGGCCTTACGGACGGCGGCAGTATCGGCTACGTCGCATTGGATTCCCCGGGCGCCGGTCCGGGCTTCTACCTCCCGGGCTGCCTGGGTATTTTTTTCATAGAGAAAGAACACCCGGTCTCCCCGGGCCGCGAACAATTCCACCGCCGCCCGGCCAATGCCCCGGGAACCGCCGGTAATCACGACTGTCTGCATGGTATCCTCCAAAAAGAGGCTGTTCCCCCATGGCGGAACAGCCCCGGATATACGGTTTTACCGGCGGCGGCTCTTGGTCCGGTGGTCGGAATACTGCCGGATGGAGGAAATCTTGCTGTCGGATTCGGACATGAATGCCTTCAGCTTTTCCTCAAAAAGCTGGTCTGCCGTTTTGGGGGCGGGGGGCTGCACCGGCGCACGGCCGGGAGCGCGGTTGGGGGTGCCTTCCCGCCGGGGACCGCCCTGGCTCCGGAAGTCGCCTCTGGGGGCATTTTCCCGCTGGGGCTTGGGCTCCAGACGCTTGATGGACAGATTGATCTTTCCGCCATCCACGCCGATAACCATGACCTTGACGCTTTGTCCTTCGGTCAGATGCTGGCGAATATCACTGACGTAAGCATTGGCGACCTCGGAAATATGTACCATACCGGTTTTATTCTCCGGCAGGGCGATGAATGCGCCAAAGTTGGTGATGGATTTGACTTTCCCCTCTAAAACGGCTCCGACGGTTAACTCCATAAATGATTTGCTTCCTCCAAAATAGTTTAGTTCGGTTGAACGATGACGGTGCCCGGCTCAGCCAGGCCCAGTTCTTCTTTCGCGATGTCCCTTACCGTATCCGGATTTTCCATATCGGCCAGGCGATCTTCCAGCTTTTTGTTTTCGCCGGCCACGGCTACGGCCTGACTGCGCAGATCCTCGGTCTGCTTCTGTACGGTGATTTTCACCCAGCTCAGGGCGGCCAGCGCCACCAGGGAGAAGGCCAGCAGCAGAACCACCAGCACCTTCAGCAGGGGAGATGACTGGCTGAATACGATTCGGAAACGGCCTTTCTGTACGGTTGTGTCTGTCATGGGTTCCACCTCCAGGATTGGGCTTGACAGGCTCCCGGGCATTCCATCTTATTGTAACCCATTTTTCCCCAGATGCAAACATATTTTTTGCGGATCTGAAAATTTTTTTCAGCGGGTACAGCAGGTATCCACAGCTCACGGCCAAAATATGCCAGAATGTTCCAAAAAACGGGTCCAGAAGGCTTCCCAGCGTTTTGCGGGCCGTGAAGAAGCCCAGAACCAGCACCCCCAGACAGGCGGGCCGCAGGTCACCTCCGCACAGGGGGAAGGCCAGCAGCACCAGGCACCAGCCCAGACCGGCCAGAAACGCCAGGTCTGCCGCAGTGGAGCTTTTCCGCCGGGGAGCGCCCAGAAAGCCGTAATAGATCCCCAGACCCACACCGGACAGAAAGACCGTCCCGAAGATCCGCAGCACCCGGCCGGGCGGGATCATCCAAAGAGCCTGTGGAGCCAGCCGCCGGACTGCTGCCTGCCGTAAACCAGGGCGCTGATGCTGCCGCTGACCGCTACCCGGCCCCCCTCCAGGGACAGCTCCTTCAGCTGCAGCTGCTCTCCCTGCACGGTCAGCTCCCCCATGTCCGTTTGCAGCAGCACCCCGTCCTCTTCAAACCGGGACACCTCCGTGACCCCCGTGATGGTGAGCTCTGCCCGCCCTACAAGACGAAGGCTGTGTTCTTCCTGCACCATGGGCCATTCCCCCCTTTCCCCTGGGAGTGTATGCGCGGGGGGAAAGAATATGATAATGCCCCGCCGAAAGAAACCGGCAGGGCGGCTGAGGACAATCGAGTGCTTTTGTGAATTGTCAGCTGAGATGAAGCTCCCTTTACCTGTGTTCTCCCAGGAAGAACAGGGCCAGGGTGCCGGGGCCGGAGTGGGAGCCAATGACCGCCCCCACATAATTGATGTACACCTCTTTTATGCCGCACCGCTGCTTCAGAAGGTCCGCCAGGTACTGGGCATCCTCCGGGCAGTCCCCGTGGGAGATGAACATGACCGGGTTGTCGTAGCCCCGGGCCAGCTCCCCCGCCTTTTCGGCCAGGGCCTGGATGGATGCCTTCCGGCCCCGGACCTTGCCCACAGAGATCAGCCGGCCCTCGTCATCCACATGGAGGATGGGCTTAATAGACAGCATGGTGCCCATTACGGCGGTGGCGGCGCTGATACGACCGCCCCGCTTCAGATACATCAGATCGTTGACGGTAAACCAGTGGCACAGATGCAGCCGGTTTTCCTCCAGCCACCGGGCCAGATCCTCCAGGGGCATGCCGGCCTCCCGCTTTTTCGCGGCATGGAAGGCAAGCAGCCCCTGGCCCAGGGAGGCGCACAGGCTGTCTACCACCAGGATCTTCCGGTCCGGATAGCGTTCCTTCAGCTCCCCGGCGGCAATGACTGCGGACTGATAGGTGGTGGAAAGGCCGGAAGAAAAGGTCAGCGCCAGCACATCCTCGCCGCCCTCCAGAACGGACACCATGGCGTCCTCCCACTGCTGGGGGTTGACGGCGGAGGTGGTCGCCGGCTCTCCGGCCCGCAGACCGTCGTAGAATGTTTTCAGGCTGCCGTCATTCCGGTCGGGGTAGGTTTCCCCCCGGAAGGTGACGGCAAGAGGCAGGGCATGCAGGCCCAGCTCCTCATAGCGCTCTTTGGTAAAATCGCAGCAGGAATCGGTAAGAATCCGGTAAGACATACAATCGCTCCATTTCTGTTCAGCCCGGTTCGGGCAAGTTGAATTCCGATTATTTGCAGTGCCTGCGCACTTCCGCGGAGGCAAGGAACAGACAGGCCCACAAAAGAATGGACAGGGCCCAGATGTTTCCGCAGTACATGGGGGCGGAGACCAGCGCAAGCACCAGGTTGAATAGCCCGGCGGTGGTTCTGGGAGCCGTGGCAATGGCCAGCACCAGGCCCAGTAGGGTCAGTCCCAGAGAAGCGGCGCTGAGGTTCCGCAAAAGGGTCAGCTCCTTTCTGTCCTTTTTCCGGCCGGCCTGATACAGCAGCACCGCCGGAGGCAGGAAGAAAAGAAGAGACAGACAGGTCAGCAGGACCTGAAGCCCTTCGCTCCGCTCCTGAATAAACCCAAGGCAGGCGCACAGAATATAGAAAGCCGCCCAAAGCGTATGCAGTATTGTTTTCCCCATAAGCACCACCGGCACATCAGATTTGATCTTCGCCATTTTAACCCATAACGCCGGAAAAGGCAAGGGCAAAAGGTCGCAAAGGGCTTTACACCGGTTTTGCAATCTGATATAATGACACGAAAGAATTCCAAAACGGAGGAGCTTGTGTCATGAGATGTCCATTCTGCGGTGATCAGGAAAGCAAGGTTGTGGATTCCCGCCATTCCGAGGACGGGCTCAGCATCCGCAGACGCCGGGAATGCAGCCGCTGCCAGCACCGGTTCACCACCTATGAGATGGTGGAAAATCTGCCGGTTCTGGTGGTCAAACGAAACGGCTCCCGTCAGAATTTTGATAAGAACAAGATTGTCAACAGCATGATCCGGGCCTTTGACAAGCGGAAGGCCGACATTGTTGAGCTGGAGCGCATCGCCACCGAAATTGAGCAGTCCGTTCAGAACTCCCTGGAACGGGAGGTGACCACCGAGCGGCTGGGCGAAATGGTTATGGAGCGGCTGAAGCCTGTGGATGAGGTGGCCTATATCCGCTTCGCGTCCATCTATCATCAGTTTCAGGATGCCAACAGCTTTATGAGAGAGATCAGCAAATTCCTGGAGGAAAAATAATGCTTACCACGACTGCCACCGCCGCCACCGGGGCGGCTCTGGATCTGGAGGCCATCAAGGGCGCTCTGCAGGGGCTGGATGAGTTGGATCCCAGCGGGATGCTGCCCCAAATGGACTCGATTTTTAGCCGGATTCTGCTGGTTTGCCGGATTTGCGTGATGCTGGGACCGGTGCTCCTGCTGATTCTGGGCCTATGCTATCTGTTTCTTGCCCCCAAGGAGGCAAACTACTACTTCGGCTACCGCTGCTTCTACGGAATGGGAAGCGTAAACGCCTGGCAGTTTACCCAGCGCATGGCGGGCATCATTCTGGGGTCCCTGGGACTGATTCTGACCATTGTCATGGCGGTCATCAGCATGAGCTTTCCGTCTATGGACACCGGCTCCATGGCCTGGCTGACCCTCAAATGCCTGATCTGGCAGGCGGTGCTGGCGCTGCTGGCAACGGCGGCCATTAACGGGCTGACCATGTTCTGGTTCAACCGCAAGGGAGAACTGAGACGCAGACCCCCGAAGAAAAACTGAAAAGAACTTGGACTGCATTGCCGGACCGGCGGGGCAGCCCTGTTTCTATTTTCCGGATGCTCTGGGAAAATTATCCGCAAAAATGAGGAATCGAGGAAAAAATATCAAAAAAATTTCAAAAAAGGGCTTCCATCCGGCAAAGGAATGTGCTATAGTATTTACACAAAAAGTTCCGACAGGTGCAAAAAAGACACCTTATTGGAAAGAATCGCTGAAGAAAGGGCCGGCATTTGTCTGCCGGGGAAAGGATACAACACCATGCGGATTGGATTTACGGAGATCCTGGTGATCCTGGCGGTGGCACTGGTGGTGCTGGGGCCGGAAAAGCTGCCCCTTTATATGAAGAAATTCGGTCAGGCCATGCGGGAGCTGAAGAAATACTCCAGCGAGCTGACGG
>JAXEMQ010000257.1:0-7823 GCA_034099845.1 Faecousia sp. | reverse complement strand
GAAGGGCACATCGGTGAAGTCCCTGGTGTCTGCTTTTTACGCCCAGTTTAGGGTGGATGCTGGGGGTTAAGGATTCCGGGCGCGCTCCAATGGCATGGGGCATACGACCCGTTTTCCGTGGAGACTTGGTATTGTGCGACGACGGTATGAACCTCCTGGTGGAGGCCCGATCGCGTACGAACCAGGATATGAACCTGCAAGGCAGTGCACAGAATCGTGTTGCTGCGTGCAGCGTAGCCTGCCTTGAGTGAATATGCCGGGAAAGAAGACCAGACGGCTGGGTGCTATGGCCATAGCACCTGCCGTTATCGCTTCTGGAAACCATATTTGCAAAAGAGGCTAAGACTACGGCGTTCGCTGCTGTGGAAAACACCTAGACTGTCTTAACCGGGCAGGCGGGGGATTGCAGTACGGACTAAGTGGCAATCGGGTAGATAGGTTGGCAACACCTATACTGGAAGATCAAATGGAAACGGCCTGTTCGGCAACGGCAGGTTCTTCCCGGGGAAATCCAACCCGACCTAAGCCGTAAGATTTATCCCGCCTGCCGCCGCTTTTATTACAAAAAATAAGGAGAATTCCTGTGGCGAAAACCGAATCGGACAGTACCAGACGGGAACAGAGAAAGGCAGGGAAATGGGCGCTTACCATTTTCCTGGTAACAATACTGGTTTCCGGAACCATCAGTTTTTTGTCAAATGAGATCATGTCAAGAACCGGTATTGCAGCCGCGTTTGTGATCCTGCTGATCATCGTTGTGATTGGCATTTTGTTTGATATTGTGGGTGTAGCGGTCACTTCCGCAAACGAAAAACCCTTTCATTCCATGGCCTCCCGCCGTTTGCCCGGGGCCAGGGAGTCGATTTTGCTTTTGCGAAATGCCGAAAAGGTCAGTTCCATCTGCAATGATGTGGTGGGGGATATCTGCGGTGTTGTGTCCGGTGCGGCCTCGGCAACCATTGCGGCCCGGGTGTTGTCGCATATGACCTTTTCTCTGCCGCAGCTGGTAACCCTTGCCATGTCTGCCCTGGTGGCGGGCCTGACCGTGGGTGGAAAGGCTGTGGGAAAGACGGTGGCCATTGGATCCTGTACGGAAATCGTGTATCTCGTAGGGCGTATCCTGGCAGCCTTCGGCCGCTGTAAGGCCGGGCTGCATCAGAAGAAACGCTGATGCAGGGCGGTATCGAGGATACCAAGAAAATATAGAAAGACAGGTTGATTGAACTGTGGGAATTTTGCAGGATATTCATTGTCAGAATGACCTACTACAGCTTACAGACTCTCAGCGGGCTTGTCTCTGCCGGGAGATCCGGGAATTTCTCATCGACCATGTTTCAAAGACCGGGGGCCATCTGGCTGGCAACCTGGGCGTGGTTGAGCTGTCTGTAGCCATTGAAACGGTTTATAATACGGAAAAGGACCGCCTGGTTTTTGATGTGGGTCATCAGTCTTATGTTCATAAGCTGCTGACGGGACGCCAGGCGGGTTTTGACGGTTTGCGGCAATTCGGGGGGATTTCCGGTTTCCCCAAGCCTGCGGAGAGTGTGACGGATTCCTTTGTGGCCGGTCACGCTTCCAGTTCCGTTTCCATTGCGCTTGGCATGGCCAGGGCCCGTACCCTCCTGGGGGAAGATTACGATGTGGTCGCCCTGGTGGGTGACGGCGCGGCCACTGGCGGCATGATTTATGAGGCTCTCAACGACCTTGCCGTGAGCCGGGAACCTATGGTAGTCATTCTCAATGACAATGAAATGTCCATCAGCAAGAGCAATGGCGGCCTTTCCCGGCATCTGGCACGGGTTCGCACCAGCCAGAATTATCTGCACGCAAAGCGGTGGTACCGTACCATCCTGAAAAAGCTTCCCGGCGGCAATGGATTTTACCGTTTTTCCAGCAAGGTAAAGAACCGTCTGAAACGGATGATTCTACCGGGCACTCTGTTCGAGAATATGGGCCTGACCTATTTGGGTCCGGCAGACGGCCATGACCTTCCCGGGATTATGGCTTTGCTGCGGTCCGCCAGGGAAATGCGGGAGCCGGTGCTGGTTCATGTCATCACCAAAAAGGGCTGCGGGTATCTCCCCGCCCAGGAGGACCCCACCCGGTTCCACGGAATCGGAAAATTTGATCCCATTACCGGTGCCAGCCTGGGGGCAAAGGTGCCTACCTATTCTGAGTGTTTCGGCAATACCCTGATTGAGCTGGCGGAACAGGACCGGCGGGTGTGCGCCATTACGGCGGCCATGTCTTCCGGCACCGGGCTGACGAAGTTTATGAAACGGTTCCCCCAGCGTACCTTTGATGTGGGTATCGCGGAAGAGCATGCTGTTTCCATGGCCGGCGGATTGGCAAAACAGGGGATGATCCCTGTGGTTGCTCTGTATTCCACGTTCCTGCAGCGGTCCTATGATCAGCTGATACAGGATGTGGCGCTGCTGCACCTGCATGTGGTGCTGGCCATTGACCGTGCAGGCCTGGTGGGAGATGACGGCCCCACCCACCATGGTGTATTTGATGTGGGCTTCCTGCGGCAAATACCGGGAATGAAGATCCTGGCCCCGGCAAGTCTTGCCGAACAGAAGGATATGCTGCGCTGGGCGATTGAAACCTATAACGGCCCTGTGGCAGTCCGCTATCCCCGGGGCGGTGAAGGTGATTACAAACAGTCCGGCTGGACGGGGGATACAGGTTACCTGACTCATAGAACCGGAAGAGACGTTACGCTGGTTACCTACGGCAGTATGATCAATTCTGTTTCCTGTGCGGCAGAGGAGTTGGCAGAGCGGGGTATCCAGGCAACAGTCCTGCGGATTCTCACGTTGGACGAGCTTCCTGTAGAGGAAATGCTGAATCAGATGACGGATAAGATTCTCGTAATAGAGGAAGCCTGCACCGGCAGCGGCATTCAGGAAGCCTTTGCCTGGCGCCTGAAGGAACTGTCCCCGGAAAAACGTGTATACGGCATGGACCTTGGAAAAGAGTTTGTTCCCCACGGTGCCCAGGATAAGCTGTATGCTTACTGCGGACTGGATGAAGCGTCCATCATCAAAAAAGCGGAGGAGGTGCTGGAGATATGAAGGTGAAAAAAAGACTGGATGTTCTGCTGACAGAGCAGGGCTACGCAGAAAACCGCACCAAGGCGCAGGCGATCATCATGAGCGGCATTGTGTACGCGGATGGTCAGAAAGCCGACAAGCCCGGCACTGCCTATGAAGAAACGGTTTCCATTGAGGTTCGCGGTGGGGCCTGCCCCTATGTCAGCCGGGGCGGATTGAAGCTGGAAAAGGCGCTGCGGGATTTCGGTGTAAAGCCGGAAGGCTTTGTTTGCAGTGATTCCGGCGCGTCCACCGGCGGTTTTACGGATTGCCTGCTTCAGCAGGGAGCCCGTAAGGTGTTTGCCATCGACGTAGGCTACGGCCAGCTGGACTGGAAGATCCGTTCCGATCCCAGAGTGGTGGTAATGGAGAAAACCAATATCCGCTATGTGACTCCGGAACAGCTGGGAGAGCCTCTGGATCTGTCCGTGGTGGATGTGAGTTTCATTTCGCTAAAGATCGTTCTGCCTGCCATTCGGGCGCTGCTGAAGCCCACGGGACAGGTGCTGTGCCTGATCAAGCCCCAGTTTGAGGCAGGAAGAGAAAAGGTTGGAAAAAAGGGCGTTGTCCGGGAAAAGAGCACCCATGTGGAGGTGCTCCAAGGCTTCGTGGAACTGGCGGATTCCCTGGGTTTTCACATCCTGGGTCTGACCTACTCTCCGGTGAAAGGCCCAGAGGGAAATATTGAGTTTCTGGGACACCTGAGCCTTAATGATGTCCCCGGCATTTGTCCGGATGTGGTGGATGTGGTGGAGCAGGCACATGCCGCTTTGGATAAAGGAGCGGGTGTATGAAAAATGTGATTCTGACACCGAATCCATACCGGGACCGGAATTTCCAGACGGTGCGCAGTGCCATCCAGATATTAAAGGACGCCGGAATGCGGCCTACGGTCTGCCTGCCCTTCGATGTGGACAAGAGCTTTGAGCTTCCGAAGGACATTCGCTTCTCCCGGTTGGAGCGGGAGCTACCCGGAGCGGATGTCCTGGTTTGCTTCGGCGGCGATGGAACCATTCTGCATACGGCAAAAGCCGCGACAAAACGGGGGATTCCCATCCTCGGTGTGAATATCGGCACCATGGGGTTTATGGCGGAGCTGGAAAACACGGAACTGCACCGCCTTGGGCAGTTGGCTTCTGGTGATTATACGCTGGACAACCGGATGATGCTGGATGTAACCGTCCAGCGGGACCGGGATATTCTTTTCCATGACATTTGCCTCAACGATGTGGTTGTAACAAAAGGCGCCGTGGCCAGGATTGTATATCTGAGTGTGGAGTGCGACGGTGTTCCGGCCATGACCTGCGGCGGTGACGGTGTGATTGTGGCAACACCAAGTGGGTCCACGGCCTATAGTTTGTCGGCGGGAGGGCCCATTGTGGAGCCGGACGCAAGAAATATCATCATTACACCGATTTGTGCCCACGATATGGGCAGCCGCTGCGTTGTGGCGTCCGACCGCCGGGTGGTTACGGTGCGTATGGTGCAGAATGCCCGCAGAAATGCCTACCTTTCCGTTGACGGGGGCAAGGCCCTGCGCCTGAACATGGGAGATGTGGCAACCATCCGCAAATCCCGGTTTGAAACCAAGCTGGTGAAACTGAATAATCGAAGCTTTTACGATGTGGTCAATGCGAAATTTCAAAGAAAGTTAGGGTGAGCAGCTATGAAGACGAAACGACAGGCAAAAATCGTGGAAATCATCTCCAATACCAATGTGGAGACCCAGGAACAGCTTCTGAAGGCTCTGGAAGAAGAGGGCTTTACCAGCACCCAGGCCACCATTTCCAGGGATATTAAGGAACTGAGAATTGTAAAGGAGCTCACCAGCCTGGGCACTTATCGCTACAGTGTTTCTGAAAAGGACGCGCCCCCAGCACTGACAGACCGGCTCAATACCATTTTCCGGGAGTGTGTCACCAGCATTGATTATGCGGAAAACATCATTGTCATTCATACGCTGCCGGGTCTTGCCAGTGCTGCCGGCTCCGCGCTGGATGCCATGAAGATCAATGTGGTTCTTGGCACTTTGGCCGGTGACGATACTGTTATGATTGTGATGCGCGACAGCAATGCCGCCGCGGCATTCTGCGGAGAAATCAAGAGTGTGGTCCGTTAAGGAGGAGTAAGCGTGCTGAGTCTTCTGCATATTGAAAATATTGCAGTCATCGAGCGGGCGGATATTTCCTTTGACGCGGGCTTTAATGTTCTTACCGGTGAGACCGGTGCCGGTAAATCCATCGTGATCGATGCGATTTCGGCCATTATGGGCCAGCGTGCCTATCGGGACATGATTCGTACCGGCACCAACAAGGCATCTGTCCGGGGCATTTTCACCCAGGTGCCGGAGCTTCCCTGGTTTCAGGAGAACGGCGTGGAATATGATGCCGAGACGGTTATTCAGCGGGATGTCTTTCTGGATGGAAAGAATGTATGCCGTGTGAACGGAAGTCTGGTCTCGGTGTCCATCCTGCACAAGCTGGGGCTCCAATTGATCAACATTCACGGTCAGCACGATTCGGCGTCCCTTTTTGATGAAGAAAACCATTTGCGTTTTCTGGATGCCTTTGCGGACAATGGGGAGCTTTTGGAGGATTATCGGGAAAAATTCGCTGCCGTTACCAGGCTGCGCCGGGAAATTGACCGGATGAGCATGGACGAAAGCGAAAAGCTGCGCCGGATGGAAACCCTTCGCTATCAGATCGGGGAGATCGAAAAGGCGGATTTGCAGCCCGGAGAGGACGAGGAACTGGAAAGCAGAAGAAAGCTGCTGCAGAATTCCGAAAAGCTTTCTCAGGGCCTGGAGGATGCGGTGGAGGCGCTGCTTGGCGGAGATGATTCCAACGGTGCCGCGGCTCTGCTGGCAGAGGCGGAATACGCGCTGTCCCGGATTGCCCGTTACAGCGATCATTTTTCTGCCATTCAGGAACGCATGACGGATCTCAAATACCAGGTTCAGGACCTGGCAGACGAGGTGCGGGATGCCCGGGATGATCTGAGCTATTCTGCCGATGAATTGGAGCAGATCGAAGCCCGTCTGGATATTATCCATCGCCTGCGCCGGAAATACGGCGCAACCTGCCAGGATATTCTATCCTATCTGGAGCAGGCCCGGAAAGAACTGGATGAAATTGAGTTTGCGGATGACCGGGTGGAACGGCTCAAAAAGCAATTGAGCCAGCAGGAGAAGCTTGCCTGGGATGCGGCGCTGGCCCTGCGGAAGGACCGGCAGGAAAAAGCGGAGCTTATGTCGGCCAAAATTCTCACAGAACTCAGTCAGCTGGATATGCCGGGAGTGCGGTTTGCCTGCAGCTTCCGGGAAACGGATCTAACCGATGACGGGGCGGATTCGGTGGTGTTTTATCTGTCTGCCAATGCCGGCGAAGCAATGAAGCCTTTGAGTAAGGTGGCTTCCGGCGGTGAGCTGGCCAGGATTATGCTTTCCATGAAGAATGTTCTGGCGGAGAAAGACCAGGTAGGCACACTGATTTTCGATGAGGTGGACACCGGCGTTTCCGGTAGAGCGGCGCAGCGGATTGCGGAAAAGCTCCGGTCCCTTGCCCGCCACAAGCAGGTGCTGTGTGTGACCCATTTGCCCCAGATGGCGGCTTTGGCGGATACCCATATGCTCATTTCCAAGTCCGAGCGGGACGGAAGAACCTTTACCACCGTTACGCCTCTGGATCGGGAGGGACGGAAGCAGGAGCTTGCGCGAATTATCGGCGGCACACATATCACGGAAACAACCCTGAAAAGTGCGGAAGAAATGCTGCCGGATTGGAAAAATACTTGACATTTTCGGCTTCCTTTGCTAAAATACAGCACAACGCATAGATGGGATGAAGTACGCAGTTTTCCTTTTTTCAGAGAGCCGCCGGAGGGTGTAAGGCGGCAAAAGCAATTGCGGAAGTTACCTCCCGGAGCGGCCTTCCTGAAAACTGCAGTAGGGAAGGACGGGTACGCCCGATACAGCGCGCGCCGCTTTCAAAGCGGCATAAGGGGGAAATCGTGAGGTTTCTCCAAACTGAGGTGGTACCGTGCTTGACTGCGCCCTCTGTCTTTTGACAGAGGGCGTGATTTATTCTATGGAGGATTCAATATGAAAGTGTATGACGAGCTGGTGGCCCGGGGCCTGATCGCCCAGGTTACCAATGAAGAGGAAATCCGGGAGATGGTGGATAACGGCAAGGCCACGTTCTACATCGGCTTTGACCCCACCGCCGACTCCCTGCATGTGGGTCACTTTATGGCGCTGTGCCTGATGAAGCGTCTGCAAATGGCGGGCAACAAACCCATCGCCCTGATTGGCGGCGGCACCGCCATGATCGGGGACCCCTCCGGCAGAACGGATATGCGTTCCATGATGACCAAGGAGACCATTGATCACAACTGTGCCTGCTTCAAAAAGCAGATGGAGCGGTTCATCGAGTTCGGCGAAGGAAAAGCACAGATGGTCAACAACGCAGACTGGCTGCTGAACCTCAACTACATTGATTTCATTCGGGACATCGGCGCCTGCTTCTCCGTAAACAATATGCTGCGGGCGGAATGCTTCAAGCAGCGCATGGAGAAGGGCCTGAGCTTCCTGGAGTTCAACTACATGCCTATGCAGTCCTACGATTTCTACTACCTGTACCAGCATTACGGCTGCAATATGCAGTTCGGCGGCAATGATCAGTGGAGCAATATGCTGGGCGGTACGGAGCTGATCCGCCGGAAGCTGGGGAA
>JAXEMQ010000254.1:0-4788 GCA_034099845.1 Faecousia sp. | reverse complement strand
GGTTTAAGCAAGCAGTAATTGAATATTCTTTGAAGCACGGTGTTACAGCCGCTGCAATCCACTACAAGACCACCAGGCAGAACATCTACCGTTGGCGTAAGAAGTACGACGGTACGATCCGCTCTCTGGCTGACCGCTCACTTCGTCCTCACAGCCATCCAAACCAACATACCGAAGCCGAGATCAAGCTGGTCAGGGATATGCGCATCAGGAACAGGCCCAGCAGGCAGCCGGTGCCTGTCTTGAACATGCCGGTGGTGAAGCCGCCGATCTGAAGTGCCTAAGGGAAGAAGGTGTTCATAAAAATACCGATGAACAGGGGAACCAGGATAATACCGTCGGGGATCTTTTGCATCCAGGCAAACAAGCTGAATTTCTTCTTTTCCATTGCTTTGACTCCTTTTTGTTTTATGTGGGGGGAGTTTGGGCCGCGAACCCGTTTCCGAATGATTGGATCCAATCTATGGCTATATTGTACATATTGGATCCAATTTTCTCAACTTGGGATGTTTTCTAAAAATTGGATCCAATTTTGTTTTTATGCCTGTAACGCAATTATCACGTCAGATTTGTTGCGTTATTCTCTCCTTACCGCCGCAATTTTCTCCAGATTAGGGAGAAAAATCCATTGGAGTCAGGATTCTCGTGGACAGTGCACAAATTCTGTGTTTCTGTTTTGTTAACAATGCCCATTGCCCTGGGGATCTCATCCCTTCAGCCGTGCGCAAAGGGTCAGCACATTTTTCGCGCTGCGCTGCATTTCTCCCAACGTGATGCCCTTTTCCGCCCGGTAGGATTCCATCAGGCTGCCGTCGCCCGCTCCCCCGCCGAATTTCTCGCCGCCGGGCATCAGCACATCCACCTGGGCCCGCACCCGATAGGCATCGTTGCGGAGATTCGGGAAATCGGGGTCCGCACAGGGCTGCATCCACCAGTCGGTGATCACCAGTCCGTCAAAGCCCCACTCCTCCCGGAGCACGTTGGTCACCAGCTCGTACTGATAGTGGCCCCAGACACCGTTGATTCGGTTGTAGCAGGTCATCAGCGTCAGGGGATCGGACTCCTTTACGCAGATTTCAAAGCCCCGGAGGTAGATTTCCCGCAGGGCCCGCATGGAAAGCCGGGAATCGTTGTGGGCCCGGTTGGTCTCCTGGTTGTTGCAAGCAAAATGCTTGGGGCAGGCGCTGCGGCCCTTTACGGACTGAATGCCCCGGATCATAGCCGCCGCCATTTTGCCGGAGAGCAGAGGATCCTCGGAGAAATACTCAAAATTCCGTCCGCACAGAGGATCTCTGTGGATGTTGAGGCCCGGTCCCAGCAGGATGTGGGAGCCCTTCTTCTCCATTTCCAGGCCGAAGAGATGGCCCAGGGCTTCCATGGCCTCCGGGTCCCAGGCGCTGGCCAGCGCCGTACCACAGGGCAGCAGCGCAGTATAATAGCACGCCCGGATTCCGGAGGGGCCGTCGGTGGTGGTAATGGTGGGAACGCCCTTATCCCGCAGGGATTGGGTGGTGCCGCCCAGCATACCCGCGTTGCCCTTTACACCGAAGGGACTGTCCATCTCCCCCTCGCCCCGGGTAATGGCATCCAGCTCTTCCGGGGTCAGCTGGGCCACAAACGCATCCATATGGGCTTTTCCGGCACATACATCCCCAAACAGGATGCCCTTGTCCCCGGTATAGGGAATCTCCCGGGGCATTTTTGTCAGAATGTCCTCTTTTCTGTGGGGCGCCGCCCTGGGGACCGGCTCGTATTCCGGAACGAAGCCTTTCCCCTGTGCCTTTGGCCGCAAGCGCTTAAAATCCACCGCAGGCGAAGCCTGGGCGCTGAGCTGCCGCACAAGGCGGAGCTTTTCCAGCTTCCAGCTCAGGGCAGGCGCCGCGCTGCGCACATCCGTACCCACATAGAGGGTGTATTCTCCGGGTTCCAGCACATAGGCATAGGGATTTCCGGTAACGCCGGAATCATCAAAGGAGGCAAGGTCTTCCGGCCCGATCCGGAAGGTAAGGGTCTGGGTTTCTCCGGGCCCCAGGATGCCGGTTTTCCGGAAGGCCGCCAGATTCCGCAGGGGCTTTCCCAGCTTTCCCTGGGGAGGCTGAGCGTAGACCTGGACCACTTCCCTGCCGGGACGGGTTCCGGTATTGCCCACCGTCACATCCAGAACCAGGCCGTCCTCTTCCAGTCTTCCCCGGGTTTCCAGGTGGAAGGTGGTGTAGCTCAGTCCGAAGCCGAAGGGGTAGAGCACCTTTTCCGGCGCGAAAGTCTCATAGTAGCGGTAACCCACATAGATGTCTTCGGCATAGGTGTTCTGGTCCCATCCGCCGAAATTGCCATAGGTGGGTGTGTCCTCATAACGCAGGGGGATGGTGTCGGTCAGCCTTCCGCCGGGCTCCGCGTCGCCGTAGAGCACATCGATTACCCCGTTGCCGGACTCCATGCCGCCCTGGAAGGCGTACAGCACCGCCTGAAGGTTATACTCCCTTGTCCAGCTCAGGTCTATGATGTTGCCCGCGTCAATGACCACCACGGTTTTTTGGAATTCCCGGGTCACCTGCTCCAGCAGTCCCCGCTCCTCATCCGTCAGGTAGTAGCCGCCCTTTTTGGGGGAATTGTCCATGCTCTCCCCCATGGCTCTGCCCAGAATCACCACAGCGGTTTCGCTTTTTTCCGCAGCCCTGCGGACCTGCTCGTCGCTCAGAGGCATTTCCGGGTGGCAGGTGGGCCACTGGGCCCAGTCACCGACCTGGGGAACGTGGCTGGCACACCAGTCGGCGTAGAGACCTGCCAGCTCCCGGTCGTAGACAATGTCTCCCCGGTCCCGGAGGGCATCCATAGGGCTCACCAGGTAGTTGGGGTTCACGTCGCCGCCGGAGCCGTAGCCCACATAGAAATAGTCGTTCTGGACCCGGCCGAAAAAAGCGGCGGAGGACCGCTTGTCCAGGGGCAGCACCCCCTCATTTTTCAGCAGCACCAGCCCGTCGCAGGCGGCTTTTCGGCAGGCCCCGGCCATCACCGGGTCCCACTCCGGTTCTCCCAGCACCGCTTTGTGCAGGGTCTGTGCCAGTTCGTCCTGGAAAATCAGCTCTTCATTTTTAGAATCCATTGTTTGTCTCCTTATGATGGTTTCCCGCATAGATTGGGAAGAGGTTTTCTTCGTCTTTCCATTGTCATTTTCCTGAGAATATGGTAAATTAATATCAGCAAATTCCGGATGGGAGGTTTTCTATGCTGCAAGAACTCATATATACGCTGCGTATTCTGGCCGCCGTGGCCTGCGGCGCCCTGATCGGCTGGGAACGGGAGCGCAACGGCAAGCGGGCGGGCCTGCGTACCCACATGATCATCGCTGCCAGCTCGGCTCTGATGATGATTCTTTCCAAATACGGCTTCGCCGATGTGATGGACACCATGCGGGTGGATGCCTCCCGGATTGCCGCGGGTGTGATCACCTCCATCGGTTTCCTGGGCATCGGCATTATCCGGGCGGACCAGAAGGAAACCGTGGGCCTCACCACCTCCGCGGGGCTGCTGGCCACCGTTGCCATCGGCCTGACGGTGGGGGCCGGCATGTACATCGTGGCCGGTTTTACCACCGTACTCATTGTCCTGTTGGAGCATTTCCCCCACAAGGAAAACTGAGGAACCATTGCAATAAGGGCTGTCCCGTTTTGTGCGGGGCAGCCCTTTCCTGTTTACTTCACCGGAATGGAGTTCTTTCCGGTCAGCTGCCAGGTGCGCAGATCCGGCTGGCCCAGGCCCACATAGAAAACGGGGGTGCCGTCCTCTATCCGTTTTCCCTGGGCATCCACTGCCAGCAGGGTTCGGGCATCGGGGATCAGCTCAACGGAAACCGTCTGTCCGGCGGGAACCGGCACTCTGCGGAAGGCGCATAGCCGCGGATTTCTGGGTGTCAGAGCGCTGCCTTCGTTCTGCACATAGACCTGGACCACCTCTTCCGTATCCCGGGAGCCGGAATTGTGAAGAACGGCACGGATTCCTTCTCCGCATTTTTCGGCGGAGGTGACCGATACGTCGCCGTAGGTCAGGCCGTATCCGAAGGGATACAGAGGCGTGGATTCCAGATACCGGTATGTCCGGTTCTTCATGGTATAATCCTCGAAGGGAGGCATTTTCTCCAGGTCCTCATTGTAGTAGAAGGTAACCGGCAGCTTTCCGGAGGGGGAAACCCGGCCGAAGAGGATGTCGGCAGCGGTTTTGCCGCCCTGGGCGCCGGGATACCACAGCAGCAGCACACCGGCGCACCGATCCGCAATGGCGGAAATATCGATGGAGGAGCCGGCCATCAGGCACAGAATCACAGGCTTGCCGGTGGCAAGCACCACGTCCGCCAGCTTCCGCTGGGGCTCCGGCAGCAGCAGGCTCAGCTTATCGCCGGAGGCATCGGCGTTGCCGGTGTCCCCTTCCTCGCCCTCCAGGGTTTCGTCCAGGCCCAGCACCAGCACGGTTACATCCGCCAGTTCCGTTACCGTCACGGCCTCTGCCAGACGGTCATCTGGTTTGCCCAGATTCTCCACACGGTCCTTGAACAGGTGGCAGCCCTGGGAATAGAGCACCCGCACCTCCTGGCCCAGCTCGTCCTGGATTCCCTCCAGCACGGTGGTGTAGCGGCTGGCAGTGCCGTGGTAATTGCCGATGAGGGCCACCCGGCTGTCCGCGTTGGGGCCAACCACCGCAACGGTTCTGAGCTTGCTCTTGTCCAAAGGCAGGATGCCGTTGTTTTTCAGCAACACACAGCCCTTCTCCGCCGCCTCCCGGGCGGTTGCCAGG
>JAXEMQ010000240.1:0-3938 GCA_034099845.1 Faecousia sp. | reverse complement strand
CGTCGCACAATACCAAGTCTCCACGGAAAACGGGTCGTATGCCCCATGCCATTGGAGCGCGCCCGGAATCCTTAACCCCCAGCATCCACCCTAAACTGGGCGTAAAAAGCAGACACCAGGGACTTCACCGATGTGCCCTTCAAAGGATTTTTAGGCCCTTCCTGGAAAACGGCATCGCTGACTAGAATACTGCACCGCTGGGCTGTATTATATCACACAAAAAATGAATATACAAGTATGTTTTGAATTTCTGTATATTTTTAACAGTTTATACATCTCATTTTCATCATCATCGCTCCAGAAACCATTCCCGCACAAGATCCCGATGGGTAACCGCAATATCCACATTTTGCGCTTCTTCTTTTGTAAAGAAGCGCAGCTCCTTTGATTCCCGGCTGATGCGGAGCACCGGCTCCCGATCAAACGCATAGCCATACAGCACAATCACCATCCGCCACACACTTCCATCCCGGTACGCCGCGATCCTGCCGGGATCATCATATACCTTCAGCTTTTCAAACGCCTCCGGCCTGATGCGCAGCCCCAGTTCTTCGTAAACCTCTCTGGCGATGGCCTGCCGGCCGGTTTCCCATTTTTTCGCGCCGCCGCCGACCAGGCCCCACACATCCGCATCCCGGCGCCGTTCCATCAGGAGCCGCCCGTTCCAAGTCAGAATGGCATTGGCCCCCAGATGCGCGGGCATGGTGGTTTTGGGTGCGTTTTTCGGATCTCCGCAGTAAAAGGTGACAATTGAGGACATCGCTCTGCCTCCCCGTTTTTCTTTTACTATACACCATAATTAGAGAAACGGAAACCCTAAAAGCTTTTTCGCAGCAGCAGCCACACGTGACTGCGCACACAGTATTTGATCTCCACCCGGCATTCCAGCAGGCCAACACGGCCGAAGCAGTCAAATATCTGTCCCTCACTGCCCGGTCTGGAAACCTCTTTGGTGTGGACCACCCGAAGAATGTCCACACGCATGGACTGCTCCCCGTTCCCGAGGCGCAGCCGCAGCGGACGAACCGTACCATCCGCCCCGCACAGGCTGATCACGTCAATAGACTGCGTCAGCTGCTCCACACCGATCCTCCTCCCGTTCCTTTTCTTTTATTATAGCACATTTGTTCGTATTAAGCAATGGAAATTTCTGTTGCGCCCATTTCCTCCCTTTGCTATAATACTAGGCATAGAGAAAGGTGGTTAGAATGTATGCTGAAATATCCCTGTCTGGTTCTGGATCACGATGATACCGTGGTACAAAGCGAGCTCACCGTGAATCTTCCCTACTTTCTTCTGACGCTGGACAGCTTTCGACCCGGTGCCACCATTTCCGCAGAAGAGTATGCCGATGGCTGCTACCGCATGGGCTTTGCCAATATGTGCCGTCAGCGTTTTTCCTTTACGGAGCAGGAGATTCTGGAGGAGTACATGGGCTGGAAGGAATATATCAAAACCCATATTCCGGATCCCTTTCCCGGTATTGGCGATGTAATCCGCAAGCAGAAAGCGCTGGGCGGCAAGGTCTGTGTGGTGTCTCATTCCTGCAATGAAAACATTACCCGGGATTACAGCCGGAACTTTGGAATTCTGCCGGACGAAATATTCGGCTGGGATCTGCCGGAGGAGCTGCGCAAGCCCAATGACTACGCACTGAAAGCCATCATGGACAAATACGGCTTTTCTCCCCGGGAAATGCTGGTGGTGGATGATATGAAGCTGGCCTACACCATGGCAAAAAAGCAGCAGGTACCCATTGCTTTCGCCGCCTGGGGTCGGAAAAACTGCCCAGCTATCTGTGAGGAGATGCGTAGGATATGTGACTTTTCCTTTGATACCCCCCAGGAATTTGGAAATTTTCTGTTTGGCTGATCCAAAACCCTTGACAGGGCTGGTATAATATTCGTGGAAACAGAGGTGCAGAAGGTGAGCAGTCTGGAAAAGGAAAGCATAAAAGTCATGGCCCGCAACCGGGAAGCCTACCACGAATACTTTGTGGAAGAAGAGTTTGAAGCGGGCATTGAGCTGTGCGGCACAGAGGTAAAGTCCATTCGGGCAGGTACACTGAATCTGAAGGATGCCTGGTGCGGCATCAAAAACGGCGAGATAATCCTGAACCAGATGCACATCTCCCCCTATGACCACGGAAACATCTTCAACCGGGACGAGAAGCGGCCCAGACGGCTGCTGATGCACAAGCGGGAGATTATGCGTCTGTTTGGCAAGGTCAAGCAAGACGGCTATTCCCTCATTCCGCTGTCTGTTTATTTCAAAGGCAGCCGGGTTAAGGTGAAGGTTGGTCTGTGCAAAGGTAAAAAGCTATATGATAAGCGTGCTTCTGCAGCAGAGCGGGACGCAAAGCGGCAGATTGAACGCGCAATGAAAGAGAGGTAATACCCATGAATCCCACTTTTCAGATTACCATGGAAAACGGCGGCGTCATTGAGGGCGAGCTGTACCCCGATAAGGCGCCCCAGAGCGTTTACAACTTTATCGACCTGTGCAATCACAACTACTATGACGGTCTGATCTTCCACCGGGTTATTCCCGGCTTTATGATCCAGGGCGGCTGCCCCGACG
This sequence comes from Faecousia sp., assembly GCA_034099845.1. GTDB lineage: Bacteria > Bacillota > Clostridia > Oscillospirales > Oscillospiraceae > Faecousia. The sequence continues at coordinate 1,358 of JAXEMQ010000240.1, read as the reverse complement.
GCACCGGCATGGGCGGCCCCGGCTACTGCATCAAGGGTGAGTTTTTCTTCAACGGTGTGCGGAATGACCTGAAGCATAAGCGCGGTGTGCTGAGCATGGCCCGGTCCTCCTCCCCGAACTCCGCAGGCAGCCAGTTCTTCATCATGCACCAGGATGCCAAGCACCTGGACGGCCAGTACGCCGCTTTCGGCAAGGTGACCTCCGGTATGGATGTGGTGGATGCCATCGCTTCCACCAAAACCGGTCCTCAGGATCGCCCTGTTGCGGAGCAGAAAATCGCTTCCATCACCGTAGACACCCATGGGGAAACCTATCCCGAGCCCAAAAAGCTCCCGGATCCCTACGGCCGTTTCTGATTCTATTTTTCCGCCCCGGGAGGGCTCTCCCCTTCCCGGGCTCCCATGGGGCCGTACTGGTTTCGACGGGGGTAGTGAGGCTGGAATAGCGGGCCGTGGCGCCTGACCACGATAAAACGGGTAACTTTTAAATTTAACTGACAACAAGACTGTTGCTCTGGCTGCCTAATTAGGCGCCCATCCGCCCCGGAAGGTCCACGAGCCGGGCTCGGGTGTGATTTGAGTGGAGACCGTGCGTACGCTAAGCTTTGCGCGTACCATGCATCATGAAGCTACTGATTTCCGTAGGGTGTTTGTTCCCGCCGGAATGAGGGAATGCAAATAACAAACTGCGCCCGGAGAAGTTCTTTCCAAGTTACTTTCGGACAGGGGTTCGATTCCCCTCGGCTCCACCAGATTCACCCAAGCCCAAGCCAATTTGGGCTTGGGTTTCATTATGCCCTTTTCGTCTGGATTTGTTTTTCTTCTTTTCTATGTACTTTCACCAGAATATCATAACCGTATTGTCCAATTTTCCCGGTTTGATATTTTGGCAAAATATTGTCGCTCATTTTTTCGATATAAAATGTATGTAATCCGCCAAGTGCGGGTTCGTCTTTTGCTTCAGACGGATTCAGGAGGTTGGTGGGAACATTATTCAGATGGATTTCCACATAATCAGGGAATACAACGACTCTGTCCAAATATAGATTGATGATCTGCTCCATCTGGGGCAAGGTGCCGCTATGGAACATTTGCTGCGCCTGCCGGAACGCTGCGCGGATTGCCTCCTCGTCCAGATCATCCTCTTTCGTTCCCCGTTCCTCTTCCTGAATCTGAACATCCAGCAGCTCTTTTTCGCGCTCCAACTGGGTAAGCCGGGTTACCAGAGCCGCGCTGCCCGTATCCGGAAACGGTGGCAGATTCCTCTGTGAAGCACCAACTGCGTGCGCTGATTGAAAACTGCAGCGATGAAGAAGCTGCCGCATTGCTCACAACTTCTGAATCAGTCCTGAGAGTCTT
>JAXEMQ010000231.1:0-8367 GCA_034099845.1 Faecousia sp. | reverse complement strand
GTCCCCTTTGGCCACTCGGGAATTCCCCCATATGAAGTTTGCGTCCCGAACAGGACTTGGTTATCATATCATATTTTGGAAGAATGTCAAGAAGAAAATCCAAAAATACGAAAAAACCTACAAAAATCCAAAAATACGAAAAAACCTCCGGGCTTGGCCCGGAGGTTTATGGGAGAGATTACAGCTCCACGTCCATTCCGGCGATGACGGCAGCGCAGCGGGGGCACAGGCCCTCGGCGTTGGCGTCCACGGAGTGCATCCAGCAGCGGGGGCACTTGACGCCCTTGGCTTCCGACACACCAACGGTCAGATCCGGGAAATTCACACCGGCGCCCACCTCGGCACCCTCTTCGGGATCAGACCAGTCGCAGGTGGAAACAATGCAGATTTCCGCCAGGTTCAGGCCCTCACAGGCCTTCTTCAGGTCGCTGTTTTCGGTCTGCAGGGTCACATGGGCCTCCAGCGCCTTGCCGATCCGCTTGTCCGCACGGGCCTTTTCCAGTATGCCGTTTACATCCTGGCGCAGCTTCATCACCGTATCCCAGCGGGCCATGGCGGCGTCATCCAGCTTGTAGGCGGCGAAGGATTCGGGCATCTGGTTCAGCAGCACGTTCCGGGCATCGTCGCTGTCGCGGTGGGGCATTGCCTGCCAGATTTCGTCGCAGGTGAAGGCCAGAATGGGGGCAAATACCTTTGCCATGGCGTCCAGAATCAGGAAGAGGGCACTCTGGGCGGAGCGGCGGCGCAGGCCGTTCTTCTCCTCGCAGTACAGCCGGTCCTTCAGAATGTCCAGGTAGAAGCTGGACAGCTCCACCACGCAGAAATCGTTGATGGCATGGGTAACCACATGGAATTCATAGCCGTTGTAGGCCTTCCGGCACTCGGACACCAGCTGGTCCAGCTTGGTCAGCGCCCATCTGTCCAGCTCTTCCAGCTGGTCGGCGGGAACCAGCTGGTTGGGGTCGAACTCGTTCAGGTTGCCCAGGCAGTACCGGGCGGTGTTGCGGAACTTCAGGTAGTTCTGGGCGATCTGCTTGAAGATCTCCTTGGAGCAGCGCACGTCGGCGTGATAGTCGGAGGAGGCTGCCCACAGGCGGACGATGTCGGCACCGAATTCCTTGATCAGGTCGGCAGGATCCACACCGTTGCCCAGGGACTTGTGCATGGCACGGCCCTGACCGTCAACGGTCCAGCCGTGGGTCAGCACCTGCTTAAAGGGCGCGCCCTGGTCCAGAGCGCCTACGGAGGTCAGCAGGGAAGACTGGAACCAGCCCCGGTACTGGTCGGCGCCCTCCAGGTACACATCGGCGGGCCACAGCTCGGGGGTCCGGTGCATCAGAGAGGCGTAGTGGGTGGAGCCGGAATCAAACCAGCAGTCCAGGGTATCGGTTTCCTTGTCAAATTCCTTGCAGCCGCAGTGGGGGCAGGTAAAGCCTTCGGGCACCAGCTCCATGGCTTCCTTTTCAAACCAGATGTTGGAGCCGTACTCGTCAAAGAGCCCGGACAGCTTGCCGATGGATTCGGGGGTGGATACGGGCTTGCCGCAGTCCTTGCAGTAGAACACGGGGATGGGCAGACCCCAGCGGCGCTGACGGGAGATGCACCAGTCGGCACGTTCCCGGATCATGCTGGTCATCCGCTCCTGGCCCCAGGCGGGATACCACTGGACGTTTTCGATGGCCTGGATGGCCTGGTCCTTGAAGGATTCCACGGAGCAGAACCACTGGGGGGTGGCCCGGAAGATCACGGGCTTCTTGCAGCGGTCATGGTGGGGGTAGGAGTGGACGATTTCTTCGGAGGCGAACAGGACGCCGGACTGCCGCATATCTTCCAGAATCACGGGGTTAGACTCCTCGGTCTTCATTCCGGCGTACTTGCCCGCGTAGTCGGTGTGGCGGCCGTAGTCATCCACGGGCACCACCAGCTCCATGCCGTAACGCATACAGGTCTGGTAGTCGTCGGCGCCGAAGCCGGGGGCGGTGTGGACACAGCCCGTACCGGAATCCATGGTAACGTACTCGGCGTTTACCAGTCGGGAGGTCTTGTCCATGAAGGGATGCTGGGCCAGCATATTCTCAAAGAAGGAGCCGGGATACCGGGCCAGAACTTCGTAGGTTTCAAAACCGCCGATGTGCATCACCTTGTCCATCAGAGCCTCGGCCATGATGTAGGTCTCACCGTTATCCGCCTTCACCAGCACATAGGTGTCCCGGGGATGCAGGCAGATGGCCAGGTTGCCGGGCAGGGTCCAGATGGTGGTGGTCCAGATCACGAAGAAGGTCTTGCTCAGATCAAAGCCCGCAAGCTTGCCCAGATCGTCCTTCATGGGGAACTTCACATACACGGTGGTGCAGGGGTCGTCCTTGTACTCAATGTCGGCCTCGGCCACGGCGGTGACGCAGTAGGGGCACCAGGTCACGGGCTTCAGGCCCTTGTAGATATAGCCCTTGTCGAACATCCGGCCAAAGACCTTGACCTCCTGGGCCTCAAAATGCTTGTCCATGGTGCGGTAGGGGTGCGCCCAGTCGCCCACCACGCCCAGACGCTTAAAGCCGGCCATCTGCTTCTGGATGAAGTCCTCGGCAAATTCGGCGCAGGCCTTCCGGAATTCGGGAACAGACATATCCTTGTTGAGCTTCTTCTTGGAAGTCTCGATGGCCCGCTCAATGGGCAGGCCGTGGTTGTCCCAGCCGGGAACGTAGGGGGTGTAGCAGCCCATCATGGCGTGGCTGCGGACGATGAAGTCCTTCAGAGTTTTGTTCAGAGCGTGGCCCATGTGGATGTAGCCATTGGAGAAGGGAGGGCCGTCGTGCAGCACAAACCGGGGCAGATCCTTGTTCTTTTCCAGCATGGCGTTGTACAGGTCCAGCTTCTGCCAGCTCTCCAGCATACCGGGCTCCCGGGCGGGAAGGCCCGCTTTCATGGGAAAGTCGGTCTTCGGGGTGATGATGGTGTTTTTGTAGTCCATTGGATTGTGACCTCCATAAAAATGTCTGTGGTGTGGGAAATTGAAATTTGTGGGGATGGGGTGCACCTTGCGCCGCAGGCGTCTTGCCTCTCCCTATGGGAGAGGTGCCCGCAGGGCGGAGAGGGCCCTCTCAGTCAGCTTCGCTGACAGCTCTCCCATAGGGAGAGCCAAGGCGTTTCCGGGAATCCGATTGCCCGATAACGCTCAACTCGTCAGTCCATAACAAAAAAGCCCTTGTCCCTTAGAAAAGAGACAAAGGCTTTGTAACCTCTGCGGTACCACTCTTGTTCCGCCCCAAAAGGGACGGCACTCGCTTTCGCTGTAACGGGCGATTCCCGGTGCGGCCTACTGCGGTTTGTGGGTTCGGCGCACTGCTCCGAGGGGATAAGCGCGGATTGCTTTCTGCTGTCTTGCACCAACCGGCAGCTCTCTGAAGAAAGGGGAGACCCGGCTCCTGTCCTCATCCTGGCATTGCATATGTGGGTTCCCGGGCCGGCGCGGGCCGGTCAGGAAAGCTTATTTGTGGGTGGGATCGTAGTTCCGGCCAAACTGCAGGTTCAGGTTGGCGAAACGGGAGGTGGTGGTGTCGTTTACCGGGTGTCTGGGCTCTGCCTTGGGGGCGGGCTCCTCAGTGGTGCCAACCAGAGCTTCCACATTGTGGGCGATCTCGTCGGCTACAGAGCCGCTGGGGGCAGCGGGAGGCACGGGAGCCACGGGAGCGGCAGGGGCGCTGAAGCTGGCGGGCTTGGGAGCCACGGGGGCGGCAGCCGGGGAGGGAGCCGCACCGGCACCCTTGATCCGTTCCAGAGCCTGGATGCAGGCGCGCATCTGCTCCTGAATCTCGGCAATCCGGGCATTGGCAGCCTTCCGGGCCTCCTCCACACGGGCCTGCTCCGCGGCAACCAGCGCATCGGCACTGGCAGGGGCAGCGGGAGCGGCAGGAACGGCGGCGGAAGCGGCAGCGGTGATGCGCTGGGCGTTTGCGGCGGCCTCCTTCAGCATCTTGTCGCACTGGGCCTTGGCGGCAGCCAGCATCTTGTCCCGCTCGGCCTGGGCGTCCGCGGTGTTGGCCTTGGCGGCACCCTCGCTCTTGCGGTACTCTTCCAGCTTGCCGGCCAGAACACGCAGCTTGCTCTTCAGCAGCGCGTTTTCCTTGTAAAGGGTTACATAGTCTTCGGTCAGAGGCTCCAGAAACTCGTCCACCTGCTGCATATTATAGCCGCCGAAGGAAGACTTCTTAAAGGCAATCTGATCGATCTGTTGGGGAGTAATCATATCTGTTTCTCCTTCCGTTTCTTATGAAGCATTGGCGCGTTTTGGGGGAAACGCCTTAGATGTAGCTTTCCACCTCAGCCTGGAGAGATTCCAGGTCGCCCTGAATTTCCATGTTGTGGGGGCAGAACAGGTAGGCGGACTGGGCGATCTTCTTCACATCGCCGTCCAGAGCGTATACGCAGCCGGACAGGAAATCCACCACCCGGCGGGCCATGGCCTTATCCACATTTTCCATATTGACGATGACGGCCTTCCGGTTGCGCAGATCGTCAGCGGCTTTGGAGGTGTCGTTGAAGTTGCCGGGACGGAACAGAACCACTTCCTGCTTGTTGGTGGAGCCGGAGGTGTGGAGAACGGGGCCGTTGAAGCTGCCGGTAGTAACACCGGTAGAGGCAGACCCGGCAGGGGCAATGCTGCCAAAGCCAAAGTCATTGCCGTCATACTCGTCTTCGGGCTCGTCCTCTACGGGAGCGGCAGGACGGGAACGGCGTGCGGGAGCGCTGCGGCGTGCGGGCTTTTCTTCGGGTTCCTCGTAATCGTCGTCGGCGTATTCTTCGTCTTCGTCGTAATCATCGTAGTCGTCATCGGTGTAGGGCTGGGCAAACTTTTTTACGTTATCCCAAAGACTCATTTCTGTATTTCCTCCTGTATATTTACATCTATTGATGAGGCGTGTCAGTAGCTGCGGGCACCAAAAATGGCGGTGCCGACGCGGATCATGGTGCTTCCGGCGCGGATTGCGTCCGCGAAATCACCGGACATTCCCATAGATAAACAGTCCACTGAAACATTATCGTTCTTTTTTGCCCGTATGTCAACATATATTTGCCGCATTTCCAGAAAAAATTTTAAATTATCTCCCGGATTCCGGCTGATTGGGGGAATTGCCATAAGTCCGCGGACGCAAATGTTGGGGTAACTGTCAATTTTGTCTATAAGCGGAAGAATGTCCCCGGCGGCAAAGCCGGTCTTGGCTTCCTCGGAGCCGATGTTCACCTCCAGAAGGATGTGCTGCCGGATGCCCTGTTTCCCCGCTTCCCGGTCAATGGCGGAAAGCAGATGCTCGCTGCCCACACTTTGAATAAGGTCCACCTTGCCAACCACCTGCCGGACCTTATTGGTCTGCAAATGGCCGATAAAATGGATGGGGGCCCCCTGGTAGGCGTTCTGCCGGAGCTTCTGCGTCAGCTCCTGAACCCGGTTTTCTCCGCACAGGTCCACACCGGCGGCAATGGCCTGACGGACCGCGTCGGCGTCGTTCATTTTGGTGGCGGCGCAGAGCTTTATTTCGCCGGGATCCCGGCCTGCCTCCCGGGCGGCCCGGGCCATGGCGCTGCGGATGGACGCCACATTTTCAGCAATGGACATGGGTGCTTCTCCTCTCTGTATACAAAAGGGGCGGCGGAGGTGCTCCGCCGCCCCGGGGTGACGCGGCTTCCCCGATGGCCGCCTCAGGCTGTGGGCGCGGCGGCTTTCAGGGGCCGAATGGGCGCTAGGGTGGAAATGGCATGCTTATAGATCATCTGCTGTTTCCCGTCGGAAACCAGCACCACTACGAAGCTGTCAAATCCGGTGATCACTCCCCGGAGCTGAAAGCCATTCATGAGAAACAGTGTGACGGGAACCTTTTCCCGGCGCACCTCTTTGAGAATGGCATCCTGTAAATTCATGGCTTCATTCATATGTATACCCTCGTTTCTTGTTTGGAGTACACATATGCTAGCATGACTCACTTGTCGATTTCCTGAATAATTTGTCGGGCCAGCCGGAAAATTTCCCCGTCCTCCCAGGTGTCCTTACGGGGCAGCCAGTGGATATTCCTGTTCCGGCGGAACCAGGTCAGCTGCCGTTTGGCGTACCGGCGGGAGGACTGTTTTACCTCTTCGGCAGCCTCCGCCAGGGACCGGCGGCCTTCCAGGACGGCCACAAATTCCTTGTAGCCGATGGCCTGCATGGAGGTGGCCTTTGGGGACAGGCCTTCGGCCAGCAGCTGCCGGATTTCCTCCAGCAGGCCCCGTTCCAGCATGAGGTCCACCCGGCGGTTGATACGGGCATAGAGGGTGTCCCGATTTTCGTAGTCCAGGCCCAGCCAGAGGGGGGTGAACCGGGGAGGCTGCTCCTGGGTGCGGCGGTTGTGGACGGTGATGGTCTCCCCGGTTTCCAGATAAACCTCCAGGGCCCGGAGAATCCGCTTTCGGTCCCGGACCCGGCCGGCGGTTTCCGGGTCGATTTCACGGAGCCGTTCCAGCATGGCATCCAGTCCCAGGGTGTCTGCCTGGGCTTCCAGCTCCTCCCGGACGCCGGTGGAGGGGAATGGGGCAAAGTCGTTGCCTCTTACAAGGGAATCCATATAGAGCCCGGTGCCCCCGGCAATGACGGCGGTTTTGCCCCGGGCCAGGATGTCCTCCACAATGGGGGCCGCGGCCCGGCAATAGCGGCTGACGGAGTAGTCCTCCCAGGGGTCGGCCACATCGATCATATGGTGGGGGATCCCCTGCATTTCTTCCCCGGTGGGTTTGGCGGTGCCGACGTCCATGCGCTTATACACCTGCATGGAGTCACAGGATACCACCTCGCCCTTCAGCTCCCTGGCAAGCTGTACCGCCAGGGCGGTTTTCCCGGAGGCGGTGGGGCCCGCCAGGCAGATGATTGGATTCATAGGTTGGCTCCTTGTTGGTTGAAAATTGGAATTTTGCGGGGGAATGCCTTCCCCTGGGGGAAGGTGCCCCAGTGCGCACACTGGGGCGGATGAGGGGCGGAACCGGGTAGGTTGTACCGCCCCACACCCGTCTCGCTGCGCGAGCCACCCTCTCCCAGGAGAGGGCTTACCCGACAATTACCCATTTCCCACAAAATCAAGTCCGCTTAAACTGCTTTTCCAAGTTCTTTTTGCTTAAGGACACGCAGATGGGTCTGCCGTGGGGGCAGTATTTGAGCTCTTCCCGGCACATCACCTGCCGGACGATTTCCAGCAGCTCCTTTTCATCGCTGCGCCACCCGGCCTTGATGGCGGCCTTGCAGGCCACGGTGTGGAGCATCTCATCCCGGACGGTGTCCGGCCGGGTCAGCTTTCCCCGCAGCAGGTCGGAGGCCAGAGACTCCACCGCTTCCGCCGCGTCATCCGGGGTCAGGTCCATGGGAATCTGCCGCAGCAGCAGGGTGTTTTCGCCGAATTCTTCCAATTGGAACCCCAGATCCTGCATCATGTCCAGGTGCTCCATTACCGCGCCGGCGGCCTTTGGGTCCAGACGGACAGCAATGGGGGACAGCAGGGTTTGGCCCAGGATGGCCTCCTGGTTGGCTTTCAGCTTGTCAAAAAGAATGCGCTCGTGGGCGGCGTGCTTGTCAATGAGGAAGGCTTCCTCCCCCTGCTCCACCAGAATATAGGTGCGGTAGAGCTCGCCCACCATACGCCAGTCGGGGGCGCCGGGCATTTCCAGAGCTGTCTGCTCCGGCTCCGGGGGGAGTGTCCGGGGGGCGGCGGGGATAGTCTCCTTTTCCGGAAGCACCGGGCTTTCCTGCCTGGGTGCCTCCTGCGGGGCCGGCTTCGGCGGGACGGAAGCCGCTGCGGGAACCATCACCCGGGCGTGAAGGGCGGCGGGCTCCTGCCGGGGCAGCTTTTCCATTACCGCCTGGGCCTTTTCCCGCTTGGGCTGGGGGGCGTCCTTCAGCGCCTGGGAGAAGGCTTTGTATTCCTCCGGATTCATGGTGCGGAAAAAGTCTTTTTTGGGCGCGGCCTTGGGCACTTCCGGTATGCCGGGGATCTGTCCGGGGGCCTCCGCTGCGCCCGGGGCAGTGGGCTTTTTGGCGGCAAAGCGCACCTCCGGCCGGTCCGGGGCCTTGTTCAGAGCTCCCAGAACGCCGTAGTGGATGCAGTCGAACACCGCCTTTTCGTTCAGGAATTTCACTTCCGTTTTGGCAGGGTGTACATTCACATCCACTGCCGACGGGGGAAGCTCCAGACACAGCACACAGGTGGGGAATTTGCCCACCATCAGCTGATTCCGGTAGGCCTCCTCCAGGGCGGTAATCAGCAGCCTGGATTTCACGGGCCGGTGGTTTACAAAAAAGGTCTGCAGGCTCCGGCTGGGCCGGGCATCCGTGGGCTTGGAGACAAAGCCGGT
>JAXEMQ010000198.1:0-8390 GCA_034099845.1 Faecousia sp. | reverse complement strand
TTCCCTACCTCCGGGGCAAGTACCGCAGCCGCCAGCTGGACGATGTGCTGTATGAGGCACGGATCCTGGCCGCTTCCGGCACAAAGGAGCTCATTGTGGTGGCCCAGGATACCAGCCGTTACGGCACGGATCTGGAAGGCCGCAAGCGGCTGCTGCCGGAGCTGCTGCGGGAGCTGTGCAAAATTGAGGGCTTTCATTGGATCCGGGTCCACTATGTATACCCGGATGAAATCGATGACGAACTCATTGAGGTTCTGGCCACGGAGCCCAAGATCGTCAAATATCTGGACATTCCCATCCAGCACTGCAATGACGCCATCCTGTCCGCCATGCACCGCCGTGGGGATAAGAAGCTGATCACGGAGCTCTTTGCCAAGCTCCGCAGACGGATTCCCGGCCTTGTGATCCGCACCAGCCTGATCACCGGCCTGCCCGGTGAAGGGGAGGAGGAGTTCCAGGAGCTTTGCCGGTTCCTGCGGGAGCAGCGGCTGGAGCGTGTGGGCGCTTTCGTATTCTCCCCCGAGGAGGGCACCCCTGCTGCCCAAATGGAGCATGTGGACGAGGATACGGCCCGGCAGCGGGCCCAGACTCTGGAGATGATCCAGTCCGAAATTATGGACGATTACAATGCCGCCATGCTGGGAAAAACCCTGGAAGTGCTGGTGGACGGCTACGATGAAGAGCAGGAGCAGTTCTACGGCCGTACCTATGCCGATTCCCCGGACATTGACGGCCGGGTGTGGATCGCGTCCCAGGACCCCCTTCATGAGGGCGATTTTGTCATGGTCACCATCGATGAGATCATCGACGGCGATCTGGCAGGCTATGTTCGGGAGGAAGAAGAATGACAACAGCCAGTAAAATCACCCTGTTCCGGGTGGTATTGATTCCGTTAATGATGGTTACCCTGTACCTCAGCGAGGGCTTCCGGGGTGTATGGATGTGGATCAGCCTGGGAATTTTCGTCCTTGGCAGTCTCAGCGACTATCTGGACGGACAGATTGCCCGCCGCTGCAACCAGGTTACGGACTTCGGAAAATTTCTGGATCCGCTGGCGGATAAGCTTTTGACCATTGCCGTGATGACGATGTTTACCGAATGGGGCCGGTTCCCTGCCTGGGCGCTGATGATCGTTCTGGCCCGGGAGTTTGCCGTTACCGGTCTGCGTCTGGTGGCAGCCCCCAAGGGCCATGTGATTGCCGCCGCCTGGAGCGGCAAGGTAAAGACCGCCAGCACCATGGTGGGCCTGATCCTTTGGCTGATCTTCCCGGTCAATGCCCTCGTAGGCTGCATTGTCAGCACCGTGATTGTGGTGACCACGGTCTACTCCGGCGTGGAGTATTTCATCAAGAACTGGTCCTGCCTCTGGAATTGAGATTCCATACGAAAAGCCGGCGCGTCCTGCGCCGGCTTCAGCTTATTTGGCGGAAAGATCCACGCTTCTTCTGAGAATGGACATGGCGGGGACTTTTTGAGGAAGCCGCATGAAAAATTCCATCTGGGGCGTTCTGGGTTCTTCCAGGGCCTCTCCCTCCGGAGTGGACATGTCCCCGGCGGTCAGTGCAAAAGGCCGGGTGTCGGGGCCCACGCATTCCAGCAGGTCACCCTTGCGGAACTTGTTCCGCAGGGAGCATTTGGCAAGGCCCGTTTCGTCGCAGCTTTCCACCAGAGCCACGATCTGCCATTGCCGGATGTAGCGGGAATTTTCGGTGTACTGCCCCGGCTGGCCGTAATAGAACCCGGTGGAGTAGATCCGGTGGGAGATGTGCTCCACCTCGTCCCGCCAGACGGGATCCAAAGGCAAACCCTGAGAAACCGCGTCAATGCAGTGCCGGTAGGCGCCGGTGACAATGGCGGCGTAGTAGGGGGACTTTGCCCGGCCCTCCAGCTTGATGCAGTCCACACCGGCGCTTTGCAGATCGTCCAGGTGGTCGATCATGCACATATCCCGGGAGTTCATGATGTAGGTGCCCTTTTCGTCTTCGAATACGGGGAAATATTCCCCGGGCCGCTTTTCCTCCATCAGAGCGTACTGATAGCGGCAGGGCTGGGCGCAGGCCCCCCGGTTGGAGTCCCGGCCCGTCATGTAGTTGCTCAGCAGGCATCTGCCGGAGTAGCTGACGCACATGGCACCGTGACCGAAGGTTTCAAGCTCCAGTTCCTTAGACACTCTGGACCGGATTTCGGCGATTTCGGGCAGACTCAGCTCTCTTGCCAGCACAACCCGCTGGGCGCCCAGGTCATACCAGCTCTGGGCGCAGGCGTAGTTGGCAATGGACTGCTGGGTGGAGATGTGCCGCTGGCAGTGAGGGGCATATTTTCCGGCCAGGGTAAAGGCCCCCAGATCCGCCAGAATCAGGGCGTCCACCCCGGCGCTGTCCAGCAGTTCCAGGTATTCCGGAAGGTGAACGACTTCCTCGTTTCTCGGCATGGTGTTTACGGTTACATGGACCTTGACCCCCTGGCTGTGGGCCAGAGCCACCGCTTTGGGCAGCTCCGACCGGGAGAAGTTCCCGGCGAAGGAGCGCATTCCAAAGCTGGTGCCTGCCAGATACACGGCGTCCGCTCCGTAGAGAATGGACATGTTCAGCTGTTCCATGTCCCCGGCAGGGGACAGCAATTCTATTTTTTTCATATTATCCCCTGTTGCTGGCGCGGAAGGCCTCGTGCTCTTCCAGAGTTCTGGAGAAGTGGTGCAGACCGGTTTCCATATCCAGCACATAGTAATAGTAGTCGGTATCCTGAGGCTCCAGAGCGGCCCGGATACTGCCGAGACCCGGGTTGGTAATGGGGCCCGGTGTCAGACCAGTGTTCAGATAGGTGTTATAGGGGGTATCGATCTGCAGGTCCTCCGCGGTCAGATCGGACTTGCCGTCCAGGCCGTAGATCACGGCTGCGTCGATGTTCAGGAAGGCCGGTGTATTGCCCCAGGCAAACAGACGGTTGTAGATGACGGAGGAAATGGTATAGCCTTCGTCGGCGCTGGCGGTTTCCTTTTCAATCAGCGAGGCAACGGTAATCACATCGGCCATGGTAAACTGGTGGGCGGCGATGTAATCTTCATTCCTGCCGTTGCGCCGCATCATGTCGGAGATGCGGGTGTTCAGGGCATCCAGCTGGCCCCGGATTTCTTCATCCACACGCTTGTCAAAGTTTCCGAGCAGCTTGTCCAGCACGTTCTGGGGAGAATCGTTGGTGTAGAATTCATAGGTATCCGGGAACAGGTAACCCTCCAGGCAGTACTTGCTGCTGCGGTCCAGACCCTCCAGGAACCAGTAGTCTCCCAGGTCGCCCTCCTTCGCGTAGCTTTCCAGTGATTCCACGGTGCACACCCGCTTGTCCTGCAGCAGTTCAAATATCTGGCGGCAGTTGGAGCCTTCGGGAATCATAACGGTTACAACCGACCGTTTCGAGCTGGGGGACATCATGCTTACCAGGGCGTGATAGTCGTAGAGGGAGTTGAGGTCCCAGATGCCGGGCTTGATCTCGTCCTCGTCCACGGCAAAGCTGGCATAGAGCTTAAACAGGCCGGGGTAGCGGATGAGTCCCGCGTTGTGGAGCTTGGCGGCCACATCCTCAATGGTGTCATTGGGGGTAATGGTTACGGTTACCTGCCGGTCCTCCCGGCCAAAGGCCAGCACATCCGCCGCGCAGACCCAGGCCATCCGGCCCAGGGTGACGCCGATGGCCAGGGTAATGGCAATCCACACGATGGTCACCAGAATATTGGGAATGCCCAGCAGACCCTCGCCCCTCCGGTTCCGGGGACGACCTTTCTTGGCAGGGTGGGTCTTTAAGGGAAGGGCTTCCTCTTTTTCATCAGGCTTGGCGTTGAAAAGCTCCTGGAATTCCAGATCTTCTTCCGTAGGAGGCCCGTCCGGAGCCTGGGGTTCCGGCGCCTTCTCTTCGGCATAGGCGTCCAGGAAGGAAAAATCGAAGTCCTCCAGGGGATTGGCCCCGGCAGCTTCCACCGGAGGCTCCTCCGGTTCGGCGGCTGCGGCGGGCAGTTCATCCGCTGCAGCGTTTTCCGGGGCCGGTTCTTCCGTTTCCGGGGCAGGACTGTCCGCTTCCGGGACGGAATCAAAGGAGATCCATTCCGTTTCCCCCTGGTCGTCCGGATCGGACAGGGGGGCCTTATCGTCGTTCAGGAACCGGCCCGTGTACTGGTCCGTTTCCGGTTCCATGCCGTCCGGGGCAAGAAATTTGGGCGTTCCCGGCTCATGGGAGGGTGTGTCGTTCATTGGGGTCTCCTTTCATCAGCGGATCACAATCTGCGCTGCGATGATCTGGGCCTTTTCCTCCCCCCGCAGGGCACGGATCAGCTCCAGAGCGAAGGGCACGGCGCAGCCGGCGGAGGTGCCGGTAATAAGCCGTCCGTCCCGGACAGCGGCGGCGCCGGGCTGCAGCTTTGCGCTGCCCATCTGCGCTTCACAGCCGGGATAGCAGGTGGCGTTTCTGCCGTCGGTGATGCCCAGGTCGGCAAGAACCGTGGGACCGGCGCAGATCGCGGCAACAAACCGGCCCTGCTCCCAGCCGTAGCGCAGGGCATCCAGGGCGGGCTTGCTTGCCCGGGCGCTGGCAACGCCGCCCAGTCCGCCGGGCAGTACAATCATTTCCATGGCGTCCAGATCCATTTCCTCCGGCAAAATGTCGGCCTCCACGCCGATTCCGTGGCTGCCGTATACGGTTTTCCCGGTAACACCGACGGTCTTTACGTCAATTCCTGCCCGGCGCATAAGATCGATGGGGGCAATGGCCTCCATCTCCTCAAAACCGGTTCCAAGCAATACATATACCATGGTTCAGTCCTCCAAAAGCGCTTTTACATAGCGGTAGATTTCTTCGTGAATGTCTTCCATGCTCCGCATTTTTCCCTCCGCAACGCAGGAAATCACCTTCCAGCCGTAGAAATCGGCGGCGATGCGGCCCATGCGGCGGCTGGCAGCCAGATAGGCGGTGTCCGCCTCGTGAATGTCCGCATGGGTGCCGGTGGCGGCCTCCCGGGAGCGCAGCAGCGTCTCGGTAAAGTCGGTGGGCACATCCAGGTAGAGCACCAGATCGGGTCTGGGCAGACCCATGTGGTCATATTCCAGCTCGTAGAGCCATTTCAGGAATGCTTTCTGCTTTTCCGGGGGCTCCTTGGATGCCTGGTGCACCGCATTGGAGGTGGTGTAGCGGTCGGAAACCACCAGTCCGCCCTGCTCATACCACCGGCCCCAGACCTTTTTATAGGAGGCAAACCGGTCCACCGCAAAAAAGGTGGAGGCGGTGTAGGCGTTTACGTCCTCCGGATGGGTGCCGAATTCGCCCCCCAGGTACATCCGGATCAGCGCGGAGCTGGGCTCCCCGTACTGGGGAAATACCAGTTTTTCAAAGGGAGTATTGTCTTTTTCCAGACGGTGGGTCAAAAGCCGGAACTGGGTGGATTTTCCGGAGCCGTCGGTTCCTTCTATTACGATCAGTTTGCCCATTTTCCCGATCCTTCCATGAAAAATTGAGAACAGGTTATAAAACCACATTTTATAACCAGTCTAGAATATACCACATTCAGCCCCTTTTGTCCACCGGAAAGCCCTTAATTTTTCCTTGTGAAGGGTTTCGGGTTCCAAAAGCATTGCAAAACGGCATTTTCTTTGTATAATGGGATAAGAATAAGTCCGTATACGGGAAAGGGGAAGACACAATGGGAATTGTTGTCATCGGAGCTGTTTTTGTGGATATCAAAGGATACCCGGATGGGAATTACATTCCCGCGGGACGCAATGCAGGCCGTGTGGAGCAGATCTACGGCGGCGTTTCCCGAAACGTGACGGAGGATATTGCCAACTGTGAGCTGCGCCCCACCTTTGTGAGCCTGGTGGATGATTCGGCCATCGGAAGCGATGTGGTGCGTCAGCTGAACAACCACAAGGTCAATACCCGGTTTGTCCGTCAGGTGCCGGACGGTATGGGAACCTGGCTGGCGGTGTTCAATAACGAGGGGGATGTGGTGGCTTCCATTTCCAAGCGCCCCAATCTGATGCCCATTCTGGACATTCTGGAGCAGAACGCGGAGGAGATCTTCGCGGATGCGGATGGTGTTGTGATTGAGGTGGACGTGGAAAAGAGCATTGTGAAAAAAACCCTGTCCCTGGCAAAGCAGTATGGAAAGCCGGTCTACGGTGTGGTGGCCAATATGAGCATTGGCCTGGAGCGCCGGGATTTCCTGAAGGAAATGGATGCCTTTGTCTGCAACAAGCAGGAGGCCGGTATTCTCTTCTGCACGGATTATTCCCGGAAAACCGCCGAAGAAATGGTGGACATTGTGGCCCAAAAGGTGGCCCAGGCCAAGATCCCCCGGCTGATTGTCACCATGGGCGCCGAGGGCGCGGTGTACGCCGATATGCAGGGCAGGGAAAAGGGACTGTGTCCGGCCCGCCCCGTAGAGGTAAAGGATACCACCGGTGCCGGGGATGCCTTCTGCGCCGGTGTGGCGGTGGGCCTGACCTACGGCAAGGGCCTGAGGGATGCCTGTGAGATTGGCACCCATCTGGCGGCTTCCGTCATCGTCACCTCCGAAAATGTGTGCCCCCGTTTTCTGCCGGGAGAACTGGGACTGGAAATGGATGTGCCGGATTGATGAACGACAAACGAATTCTGACGGTGCAGGATCTGTCCTGCCTGGGTCACTGCTCGGCGCTGGTTGCCCTACCGGTGCTGTCTGCCTGGGGGCATGAGACCTGCCTGCTTCCCACGGCTCTGCTTTCCACCCATACGGCATTTGGGGACCCGTATATTTTGCAGCTGTACGGCAGTATGCCGGAAATTGTCCGTCATTGGCAGCGGGAGAAGCTGACCTTTGATGCCATCCTCATCGGTTATCTGGGCAGCGTCCGGGCCATCCGCCAGGCAGCCGCCCTGGTGGATACCCTCCTGGCGCCCGGGGGTATCTGCATTCTGGATCCCGTAATGGCAGATCACGGCAAACTCTACCGCGGTTTTGACGGGGCCTATGTTTCCGCTATGAAGGAGCTGTGCGGCCGGGCGGATGTTTTGCTCCCCAACCCCACGGAGGCGGCGCTGCTGGCGGGAAGACCCTGTCCGGAAACCATGACGCAGGAAGAGGCCCGGGCACTTCTTTCCGCTCTTCCCTGGGAAAAGGTGATCCTCACCGGCGCGGTGGAAGGGGAAGATACCATAGGCATTGCCGTCAAGCAGGGTCCGTCCATTGCTTTCTGTCATCACCCCAGGGCACCGGGATCCTTTCATGGCACCGGCGATTTGTTCGCAGCCTGCTTTACCGGGGCTCTGATGTCCGGAAAGTCCTTTTCGGATGCCGCCTGCTTCGCTGCCGGCTTTACGGGCAAGTGCGCCCTGTATACCTCCCAAAAATCCGACCGCCCCTACGGCATTCGGTTTGAGCCCCTTCTCGGACTCCTCACAAAAGAATCAGGTGAAGAATATGAAAAAAGAGACGATGATGAAAACCAAACGGCTGCTGCTGCGGCCCATGAGCCCTGAAGCGCTGGAAGCCAAAATCGCCGCGCTTTCAGATCCGGAGCTGAAAAAGGCCTATGGGGAAATGCTATCCGGCTGCAGGGAAAAGCCGGAGGACTTTCTGTGGTATTCCCCCTGGCAGATGATCCGAAAGACGGACGGAAAGGCGTTGGGGGACCTGTGCTTCAAAGGTGCGCCCCGAAAGGGAACCGTGGAAATCGGCTACGGCATCGATGAAGACTACGCGGGCCAGGGCTATACCAGCGAGGCTCTGGGCGCCATGCTGGACTGGGCCTTTGCCCAGGACAACGTGTACGCGGTGGAAGCGGAGACGGAACCGGACAACGCCGCTTCCCGGCACATACTGGAGAAATTCCGGTTTCTTCCCGCCGGAGAGGGGGCAGAAGGGCCCCGCTTCCGCAGGGAAAAGCCCCAAACCAGCTGGATGGCGGTCTATATGTGCTTTGGCGCCAGCATTGGCTGTGCCATAGGCAGTCTGATGGAGAATATCGGTGCCGGTATGTGCTATGGCATGGCAATGGCCATGTGTCTGGGTGCTGCCATGGATGCCTCCCAGCGCAAACGCCGTAAGGCGGTGCTGGAAGAGGAACTCTGATTCCGGTGCTATCGGCAAACGGTTGTATCTTCCGGCCTTGCGGGGCCCGGAGAAAAATCGGTTATCCGAAAAATAGGGCTTGCTTTTTTTGGAAAGCTGTGCTAGAATACTCAAGCTGTCAGCAGACAGCTTTGGTATCCGGGTGTGGCGAAGTTTGGTATCGCGCTTGAATGGGGTTCAAGAGGCCGCTGGTTCGAATCCAGTCACTCGGACCATTCCGCCGCAAGCATTGAATTGCTTGCGGCGGTTTTTTATGTCCTTTTTCAAAAGGGCATTTTGTTTGAGCCGCTGATTCTCC
>JAXEMQ010000194.1:0-7293 GCA_034099845.1 Faecousia sp. | reverse complement strand
GGATCATAGGGGGTGCCCTGGTAGTGGGAGGACAGCAGATATTTCACATCCTCAACAGTGATCTTCCGTTCGGGCCGGACGCACCAGGGCAGATCATCATCGGTGGGGCGGTAGTCCGCCTCTGCTCCGTCCCAGACAAAGGCGTGGGGAAGCAGATAGCGCAGCATGAACCAGGCCCGGGGAGTATTGTAGGCATGGTCCGAATCCGCATGGGAGCCAAAGGCGGCCCGGGGGTCGAAGGGCCCCTCCATGGTCAGATCCAGGTGGTGCTTTTGGATGAATTCCGGCAGATCCTTGGAAAACAGGTTCTCTTTTCCTTCGGTGTCCTCCAGATCCAGCCGGTCAATGCCCAGCTGATTGGGCATCACCACCACACCGTCGTCCGGCACCCGCCGGGCCATCCAGTGGTGGCCGCCGATGGTTTCCAGGAACCAGATCTCCTTTTCGTCCTGAAAGGCAATGCCGTTCATTTCGTAGGTGCCGTAGGTTTCCAGCAGGGAGCCCAGGAGGGTGACACCTTCCCGGGCAGACCGGGCATAGGGCAGCACCAGCAGGACAATGTCCTCTTCCCCGATTCCGCCCTGAACCAGGGGATCCGCACCCAGCACCCGGGGGTTGGAGGTGATGGTTTCGGTGGCGGTCATGGAAACGTTCCGCTCATTCACACCGGTGGCGGCCCAGATGCCTTTCCCTTCCAGGGCGTTGGGGGCAGCGGTGTGGGCCATGGCATTGCCGGGCAGCGGAATCTCCACCTGGGAGATGACGCTTTTGTATACGGTGGGTTCCTTCCGGGCGGGAACGCACTGGACCTTTTTCGCTGTGTAGTGGAAAGAGCCCGCGTCATCGTTCCGGGCGATGATGGTGGAGCCGTCGTAGCTGGCGGACTTGCCCACCAGAATGGTTGTACAGGGCATATAAAGATCTCCTTTGTGTCTTTTTTTACACCCCTCCGGGAAGACCCAGGGCGGCGGTGGTGAGAATGCCGAGACAGGCATTGTAGATGGAGTCAAACTGGCTCAGGGGCAGGGGGTTCATGCCGGCACCTGCCTCAATGGTAAAGCCGGGGCGGCGCCAGGTTTTGATGAACCAATCCTTGTAGCCCGCAAAGCCGGATTCGTAGGGGGTGTCTTCCAGGGTGTAGCCGGAGAGCCGGGCGAATTCTTCTCCCAGCTCCCGGGCACCGGGCACCTCGATGTCATCATATTTCCAGTAGATGGTTTCCCCCTGGGTGTGAAAGGCCAGTGTCAGGACCGGGTCCAGATACCGGGTAAAGTCGGCCATGGCCATGCTTTCCCGTTGGGTCAGGGGCGCGCGCCCCACATAGTCCCGGGGCCCGGGACGGGTGTAGCCCTGGGAGAATTTGATTTCCCTTGCCTGAAGCCACCCGGCGGGGTATTGCAGGTTCAGGTCCACGCCCAGAAGGTTGGCCTTCCAGCCCTCCGGGAAGGGAATGTTCGGGTAGTTGTCTGCCAGACCAGCGGCCTGTTCCCATTGCAGGCTCCCTTTGGGAATCGCCCCGGTAACCAGGTCCACCCCGTCCGGGTCCACCATGGGCACCAGAAAAATACGGCAATAGCGGTCGAAGAGCTCGCCGGGGATGCCGTAGAGGCTGCCGCCCTCGGTTATGGTCCGGGACAGCTCCTCGGCAAATTTCAGGAGTACCGTGGCGGTAATCCATTCGTTGGCATGGTGGGCGGCGGAAAAGAGCACCGTCCGCTGGCCGGACCCGATGCCCAGAGCCAGCACCTCCCGGCCGAAGGCGGTGGTGGTGAGGCTCCTGCTGCTGCACACCGGGTAGGTCTCGGTGAGTTCCGCAATGGTATCCCGGCACAGACGGTAGGTCATGGGCAGGTCTGTTTTGACAATCGGCATGGGGCACCTCCTGATGGATTCTCTCATCAGGATATGCGGGGAAAGGCGGGATGGTGCATCGGTTCCTTCCTTCTCCTTAGGCAACACCGCACAATGGGAACTGCGGGCTTCGGCGGATCTTTTGCCCCAATCGTTCAGTATGAAAAATGGGAAATACATCCAGTATTCCCGCATTTTCCATACTTTCGCTCGGGTCAAAATCTCTCGCCGAATCTCCTTGCCCCATTATGCGGTGTTGCCCTTATACGGCAGCAGGAGGAACGCATGCGAATTGTCAATTGTCAACTGTCAACTGTCAACTTTTCCTGCTCCAGATAGATCATCAGCACGGCGATGTCCGCGGGGCTGACGCCGGAAATCCGGCCTGCCTGCCCCAGAGACAGGGGGCGGATGTCGGAGAGCTTCTGCCGGGCTTCCAGCCGCAGGCCGGAGATGGCGTTGTAGTCCAGGGTTTCCGGCAGCAGCCGGGCTTCCTCCCGCTTGAATTCGGCCACCTGCTTTTCCTGCCGGGCCAGGTATCCGGCGTATTTCAGCTGAATTTCCACCTCTTCCGTAATGGAAGGGGGCAGTTGGGGTCGCTCTTTGTCGAAGGGAGCCAGGTCCTCATAGCTGACCTGGGGACGGCGCAGAAGATCCGCAAGCCGGGCGGAGTTTTCCACGGGGGCGGTATCCCGGGCGGCAAGCATTTGGTTGAGCGCCGGGCTTCCGGGAATGCCGCTGCCCTCCAGCCGGGCGATTTCCCGGCGAACCTTTCCGTACTTTTCTTCCACGGCCCGGAGCCGCTCCTGGGGAACCAGGCCCACCTTGGCTCCGATGGAAGTCAGCCGCTGGTCGGCGTTGTCCTGCCGGTGGAGGAGCCGATATTCCGACCGGCTGGTCATAATGCGGTAGGGCTCCTGGGTGCCCTTGGTCACCAGGTCGTCAATGAGGGTGCCGATGTAGCTGGTGTCCCGGGTGAGAATCATGGGGGGCTGCCCCTTGATTTTCAGGGCGGCGTTGATGCCGGCCACCAGGCCCTGAACGGCGGCTTCCTCATAGCCGGAGGTGCCGTTGAACTGGCCCGCGCCGTAAAGACCGGAGATGCGCTTGGTTTCCAGGGTGGGCAGCAGGGAGGTGGGGTCCACGCACTCGTATTCGATGGCATAGGCAGGGCGCATGATCTCGGCCTGCTCCAGACCGGCTACGGTCCGCAGCATCCGGATCTGCACATCCTCCGGCATGCTGGAGGAGAAGCCCTGGATATACATTTCCTCGGTATCCAGGCCGCAGGGCTCGATAAAGAGCTGGTGGCGGGTTTTCTCCGGGAAACGGACAATCTTGGTTTCGATGCTGGGGCAGTAACGGGGACCCACACCGGAAATGGTGCCGTCGTACATGGGGCTCCGGTCCAGGTTTTCCCGGATGATCCGGTGGGTTTCCTCGTTGGTGTAGGTCAGGTAGCAAACCGCGGAATTGTTGACGGCTCCTTCCGTGCGGAAGGAGAAGGGCTCCACCCGGGTATCTCCCGGCTGTAGCTCCATTTTGGAAAAATCAATGCTGCGCCGGTTGACCCTGGGCGGGGTGCCGGTTTTGAACCGGCGCAGGGGAAGGCCCAGGGCCCGCAGACTGTCGGAAAGACCGATGCTGGGGTGCATCCCGTCCGGGCCGGAGGAGAGCACGTTGGAGCCGATGATCACTGTGGAGTCCAGATAGGTGCCGGTGGCAAGAATCACGGCTTTGGCGGCGTATTCCCCGCCCAGGTTGGTGCGCAGGCCGGAAACGGCACCGTTTTCCGTGAGAATTTCCACAATCTGGGCCTGTTTCAGCTCCAGACCGGGCTGCTTCTCCAGGGTGTGCTTCATATACTCCTGGTAGCGCCGCCGGTCCGCCTGGGCCCGCAGGGAGTGAACGGCAGGGCCCTTGCCCCGGTTCAGCATCCGGTACTGGATGCAGCTGTGGTCCGCGGCCACGCCCATTTCCCCGCCCAGGGCATCCAGCTCCCGGACCAGGTGGCCCTTTCCGGTGCCGCCGATGGCGGGGTTGCAGGGCATATTGCCCACGGCGTCCAGATTGATGGTAAAGAGAATGGTGTGCAGTCCCAGCCGGGCGCTGGCCAGAGCGGCTTCAATACCGGCGTGGCCCGCGCCGATGACGGCAACCTCACACTTGCCCGCAAAATAGGCCATGGTCAGGCCTCCTCCGATGTTTTCTTTTCCTCCCGGGGAAGGACAAAGGGCTTGCAGACCACCTCGCACCGGTGGATGGGGGTGCCAAGAGCGTGGAACTTTTCTTCATAACCCGTCATAATGCCGGTGACGCCCTCCTTGTGCAGGTCATCGGTGACGTTTTTCGTTTCCAGACCGCAGGCGGCAAATTCCTCCAGGGAGAAGGCAAACAGGGGGGCGTTGTCGGTTTTGAAGTGGAACTCCCCGCCCTGCTTCACCACACGGCAGTATTTGTCCAGGAAGCCCCGGTGGGTGAGCCGCCGCTTGGCGTTTTTCTTCCGGGGCCAGGGATCGGGGAAGTTGATGAACAGCCGGTCAATTTCACCGGGGGCGAAAACACTTTCGATTTCCGCTACGTCCATGTCGATAAACAGCACGTTTTTGAGGCCCATGCTCTGGGCCTTTTCCATGGCCACCACCATGGCTTCCCGGCAGCGCTCCACGGCAACCAGCAGGACCGTGGGATTTGCCTGGGCGGTTTCGGCGGTGAATTTGCCCTTTCCGCAGCCGACCTCCACCCACAGCGCGGTGCAGTCCGGCATCCGTTCCCGCCAGTGGCCCAGCAGGGTCTGAGGCTCCATAACCCGCAGCCCGGCGCACTTTTCCATCCGGGGCTCCAGGTTTTTCATTCTGCGCATTCTCATATCGTGTCCTCCAAAAGGTGGGCTTACCCAAAATTTAACACCTTATTATACAGAAAGACCGGGAGAATGTCAAAAGGAAAGTGGTGGTCAGGGCGGTTTTGCCCTGACCTGTTTTTTCTGACCAAAAACCCCCAAAAAACCGGGGCAGAACCTGTTTCTTTTGTTGACATCGGCATAGCCCTGTGCTAAAATCATTGTTGAAAGTGAATAACGGTTTCAGTGCTTTTCCCGCCGCGTGGGAGGGAAAAGAGAATAGGGAATCGGGTGAAACTCCCGAACGGTACCGCCACTGTAAGCGTGGAGGCCCCCCGGAAGGCGAAAGCCGGTCATTGGAGAAACCGCGGCCCTGATTGCAGGCAATCAGGTTCCCGGAACAATCCGAGAAGACCCGGGTTGGCTGACGATCCGCAAGTCAGGATACCTGCTGAAACGGTTTGATCGCCGCACTCCGCAAGTACGGGGCGCACGGCGGCTTTTGACGCAGAAATACGGCTGCGGCAGCCTGTGTGCTGCCGCATTTTTTCTGCTTTGGTGCTGTTTTTGTGGTTTCCCCCTTACCCACCTGACAGATTGCCCGCCAAAGAAGAAGTCTGCGTGTATACGTTTCCTTGGGGGGAGTGACCACTCTCCCCGAATTTTTTGGAAAGCAAACCGCGGCGGTCAGCTTGGCTGCGGCGGTTTTTGTGGGTATGGTATGGAAAAAACACTGAACCGCGTTCTGATTGCCGGTACCAACAGCGGCTGCGGAAAAACCACACTGGTTTCGGGGCTGCTGACGGCGCTGTCCCTTCGGGGAGAAAAGGTCTGCTCCTTTAAGTGCGGACCGGATTACATTGATCCCATGTTTCATGCTTCGGCACTGCATACCCCCTGCCGGAACCTGGACCTGCAATTCCTGGACGAAAATATGCTGCGCTATCGGATGGCCATGGGAAGCCGGGGCTTTGACCTGGCGGTGACGGAAGGAGTCATGGGCTATTATGACGGCGTGGGACTTACCAGCAAAGCAAGCTCCTACCGGGTGGCGGCGGTTACGGGAACACCGGCCGTGCTGGCGGTAAACGTCCGGGGAGCGGCCCATTCCGTGCTGGCTGTCATTTCCGGCTTCGCGAACCTGTATCCGGACAGCAATGTTAAGGGCGTGGTGCTGAACCGGTGCGCGCCCATGCTGTATCCAAAGCTGAAAGAAGCAATTCTGGAACATTTCCATGGAGAGATTCAGCCCCTGGGCTATCTGCCTGATTTGCCGGAGGCCACCCTGGAAAGCCGCCATCTGGGGCTTATCACCGCCCAGGAGATGGAGGATCTGCAGGAAAAGCTGCGGCTTCTGGCGGATCAGGTGGAAAAAAGTGTGGATGTGGAGGGGATTCTCCGCCTTGCCGCCCAGGCCCCAAAGCTGTGCTGGGAAACCCCGGAGCTTCCTCAAAGGGGCAGTCCGGTCCGGGTGGCTGTGGCGATGGACAGAGCCTTCTGCTTCTACTATCAGGACAATCTGGACCTGCTTTGTGATCTGGGGGCCGAAATTGTGCCTTTCTCCCCGCTGGAGGACCCTGCCCTTCCGGAAGACATCCAGGGCCTCTATCTGGGGGGCGGGTATCCGGAGCTGTACGCGGACCGGCTGGAAGCCAACGGCTCCATGCGGGCCTCCGTCCGGGAGGCGCTGACAAAGGGCATTCCCTGTATTGCCGAGTGCGGCGGTTTTCTGTATTTGCAGTCCCGGCTGGACGGACGGCAGATGGTGGGATTCCTGCCGGGTAAGGCAGACAACAAGGGAAAGCTGGTGCGCTTCGGCTATGTGACCATGACGGCCCGGGAGGAAAACCTCCTGTGCGCTCCGGGGGAACGCATTCCTGCCCACGAATTCCACTACTACGATACCACCTGCAACGGGGAGTCGTTCCGGGCCCAAAAGGCCGACGGCCGGAGCTGGTCCTGCGGCATCGCAAGCCCCACCCTGTATGCGGGGTTCCCACATTTTCATTTTTATGGGCATGTATCCATGGCCGCAAGGTTTCTGGATGCCTGCCGGAAGGAGTAACGCCATGCTTGAGATCGTAAAACCCATGGATATTGAAAAGCGCAGCTTTGAAATCATTACGGAGCTGTTGGGAGATACGCCCATTGCCCCGGAAAACGAGCTGGTGGTAAAGCGGGTGATCCATACCTCCGCGGATTTTGATTACGCGAAAAATCTGGTCTTCTCCGAAGGCGCCGTCCGGAAGGGGATTGAGGCCCTGCGGGGCGGCTGCGACATCGTCACCGATACCCAGATGGCCAAGGCCGGCATCAACAAAACCATTCTGGGAAAGCTGGGGGGCCAGGTGCACTGCTTTATGTCCGATGAGAGCGTGGCACAGGAGGCAAAGGAACGGGGGGTGACCCGGGCCATGGTATCCATGGAGCGGGCGGCTCAGCTTCCGAAGCCCTGCATTTTTGCCATCGGCAACGCCCCCACGGCGCTGATCTGCATCCGGGAGCTGATGGACGCGGGCAAGCTGAAGCCGGCCCTCATTGTGGGTGTGCCGGTGGGCTTTGTCAACGTGGTGGAGAGCAAGGAGCTGATCATGGAATCG
>JAXEMQ010000182.1:0-2238 GCA_034099845.1 Faecousia sp. | reverse complement strand
CACTCAGGCAATCCGCCTGAGTGTTTTTTGCTGGAAAAATACGCAATGGCGTGATATAATACAGCCGAGTCATGATGTGTGTATTTCCAGCAGACATTACGAAATAACGCAGCGCTTTATGCAACACAGGCGCATTCCATTATGCTTTTGAAAGATTTTAAAAAAGGGAAGAGAATATGGTAAGAATTTTATTTTTGTGCCACGGCAATATATGCAGAAGCGTTATGGGAGAATATATTCTCAAGGACATGGTGAAGAAAGCGGGGATTTCAGACCGCTTTGAGATTGATTCCGCCGCGGTGAGCCGGGAAGAGATCGGAAATTCCATCTATCCGCCTGCCCGGCGGGAGCTTCTGCGCCGGGGTGTGGCCGTGGGGGATCACCGGGCAAGACAGGTTACCATGGGGGATTACCGGCATTTTGACCGGATCTACTATATGGACGAAAGCAACCGCCGGTATCTGCTGCGGCTGCTGCCGGAAAACGATGAAAAGATCCAAAAGCTCCTTCCCTGGGATGTGGCAGACCCCTGGTATTCCGGGGATTTTGAAAAGACATATGAAGATCTGGCGGAGGGCTGCCGCCGGATACTGGAGGAATTTGCATGAATTATGAAAAACTGGAGGCCGGTCTTTCGGAGCTGCCGCTGTACATCTATAGCTGGATTGATCCGCAGAGTCTGGAATTTTCCCACCGGGTCCGGTGGATCTGCGAGCACGAGTGCGCCATGTACGGCACCACCTGGGCCTGCCCGCCCGGTGTGGGTACGGTGGAAAGCTGTAAGGCAAAGTGTCTGAGCTACAACAAGTGTTTGCTGATCTCCTCCATTACCGAGGTGGCGGATATTTCGGACATGGCGGAAACCCTGGCAACCCGTGCCGATCACGAGTCGTTGACGGATCAGGTGGGCGCGCTTCTGCGGTCCCTGGGGGCGGAGCCCTATATCCTGTCCACGGAGGCCTGTGCCATCTGTGAGAGGTGCGCCATTCTGGACGGACAGCCCTGTCGGCACAAAGACAGAATGCACCCCTGTGTGGAAAGTCAGGGAATCAACATCATTCCCACCCTGGAAGCCAACGGTTTGGAGTTTCAGTATGGCTCCAATGTGGTCACCTGGGTATCTTTGCTGCTGTTCTATGATGCAATATAGATAAAAATGGAGCGATAAAACCTCGCAAAAAAGTCGTAATGCACAAAAACGAAAAGGAATTTTGTATATTGCGATAAAAATTCCCGGAATTGGGAAATACAGTTGCAATTCGCAAGGGCCCGTGGTATACTATTTTGGCACTTAGGTAATTTATTTGTGTAAAATCCAAGCAAAATAGCATTGCTTGCTATAGGAAAGGGGTATTTTATGTCTCACAAGTATGTCTATATGTTCACCGAGGGTGACGGTTCCATGCGTGAGCTTCTGGGCGGTAAGGGCGCCAACCTGGCTGAAATGACCAGAATTGGCCTGCCGGTTCCCCAGGGCTTTACTATTTCTACCGAAGCCTGCACCAAGTACTATGAGGACGGCCGGAAGATCAACGACGAGATCATGGCCCAGATCATGGAATACGTGGATAAGATGGAGCAGGTCAACGGCAAGAAGTTCGGCGACCTTCAGAATCCGCTGCTGGTTTCCGTTCGTTCCGGCGCCCGCGCTTCCATGCCCGGTATGATGGACACCATCCTGAACCTGGGCCTCAACGACGAGGTTGTGGATGCCATGATCAAGGGCAATCCCGATCCCAAGTTCGCCCGGTTCGTATACGATTCCTACCGCCGCTTCATCCAGATGTTCTCCGACGTGGTTATGGAAGTGGGCAAGAAGTACTTTGAACAGCTCATCGACGAGATGAAGCAGAAGAAGGGCGTTGTCTACGATGTGGACCTGACCGCTGAGGACCTGAAGGAACTGGCCGGCCAGTTCAAGGCGGAATAC
Source organism: Faecousia sp. (assembly GCA_034099845.1). Classification (GTDB taxonomy): domain Bacteria; phylum Bacillota; class Clostridia; order Oscillospirales; family Oscillospiraceae; genus Faecousia. Next base: position 308 of record JAXEMQ010000182.1, on the reverse strand, counting down.
AAGGCGAAGCTGGGCGAGGACTTCCCCTCCGACCCCAAGGTTCAGCTGTACGAAGCCATCCGCGCCGTGTTCCGTTCCTGGGACAACCCCCGTGCCAATGTTTACCGTCGTGACAACGACATCCCCTACTCCTGGGGCACTGCCGTGAACGTCATGCCCATGGTATTCGGCAACCTGAACGACAATTCCGGCACCGGCGTTGCTTTCACCCGTGATCCCGCCACCGGCGAGAAGAAGCTGATGGGCGAGTTCCTGACCAACGCCCAGGGCGAAGACGTGGTGGCCGGTGTCCGTACCCCCATGCCCAT
>JAXEMQ010000173.1:0-3217 GCA_034099845.1 Faecousia sp. | reverse complement strand
CAGAATTTTGGCAATCTGGGAGGCGTAGAACTCGGAGTAAGGCTCGAACCCGGTGTTGGAGGCACCCTGGGTACCGCCTGTGTAGAGGCGGATGATGCCGCCCTCTCTGCGCCAGCATTTGGGCAGCATGCCGCCCGTTGTAAATTCCGGGCTGGAGGACAGAATGGAACCGGAGCTGCCAAAGCCAGTAAAGGCGATCTGCCCCAAAATACGGCTGAACCGGTTGTCGTAGAGATTGAAATTCTCAAAGCTGCCGGTGAAATCCGCTTCGGTCACCCAGTAGCAATCGTTCAGGCTCAGTCCTTTGGAGACCTTCAGCACATCCACCGGGCGATTTAGACTCAGGCCCATGGTGCTGAGAAGATTGTCCACATACGCCCGGTTTCGGGGAATGGTTCGGTGACGAATCCAGGATTCCAGACCGGCAGGACTGACTTCCGCCAAATCCAGAGGGAAAAGCTCCCGGCAGGATTCGTTTACGGACAGAATTTGAATATCCGGCTCCGCACCACTCTGGGCAGAAAAGGAAATCAGCGGCGTATCAAAATGCTTTAAGATGTAGTTCATACTGATTCCTTTCCGGCTGGTAGCCCATGATAAAATTGCTTTCGATGGAGTTATTATACACCAGAATTGCGAGATGGGAAAGAGAGATTTGACATTTCTATCCGTATTTTTTGCCTATGAATCTCTGTAAGGGCGGCGTGAAACACGCCGCCCTTGATGGTTTTGTGAGGTATCCGCTACTTCCCATAGACGAAATTGTGCATCGATCAGGCTTGCCAAATCAGCATTTGAAAATGCGTAGCCAGCATGCAGTGCTGATCTGGGGGATTGGGGGATTCGCCCCAACAAGCAAAATAAGGCTGGGTAGCACCCAGACACTGCTTGCCAAAACGGTTACTCAGTTTGCGATACCTGAAAAACAGATGTCTTTTCTATTTTCCGTCACTTATGCTTTTTTCGATTTCCCTTCCCATGTACCTGATACGGAACTACTTTTCCCCGCATGTTATTGGGACTTTTCATATGAGCGGACTTCTTCAAAATACCAATCAGAGCAACAAATTCCTCCTGAGACAGCTTATCGTAGTCAATACCCAGCGTGGAGAGGAACAGACGGGCCTTCTTTTCTTCCTCGGTACCCTTGTAGTGCATGGCGGTTTCCATCTGCTTTTGAATCTCTTTCACGGGAGATTCCGTATCGGCGGTGGTAGAATCTGTCTTGTGGGATTTGCGGATATCTTGCATGATGCCGTCGATATCCTTGTGAACCACATGGGCAAAGTAGTTTTCCTCACTGACCTGTGCCAGCTCCAAAGTGCGCATATACAGATCGTTTTCACCGGGATTATGTTTCTCCATCACCTGCCGCCGTGAGGCTTCCAGAATTGCGTTCATGTCATTGATACGCATGTCCGCAATCCGGTCAACAAAGATCTCTATGTCCACCAGAAAGCGCTGGAAGTCTTTGTGCAAAGCTATCTCAGACAACAGGCGGTTGTTGAGCTTTCCGCTTTTCAAAAGATCAATCATTTCATCACTCAAATGCAGATCGTGCAGGTCTGTGTTTGAGTGATTTTTTGTTTCCGTCAGCCCCAACAGATAGTCCGTGGATACACCGTAGAATTTCGCCAGGGTGACGATGCTGAAGGGGCTGATGTCCTTGAAATCATCGGATTCATACTTGCCCAGTGCGGATTTGGAAATACCGGACTCCTGCGCAAGCTGCTCCAAAGTCAAATGCCGTTCCACTCGCAGGTCCTTCAGTTTTTCCTGTGTTGTAAGCTTCGTATTCACAACAACACGCCCTTTCATTCTTTTCTTCCATTATAACACGCTTGTCTATAAGCGTGGAAATTCTGAATATCACAGGCTGTTTCCATCCTTTCGGATATCCGGGAAACGGCCTTTTTATGTTGTAGAATACGGACAGAGTTGCTTGCCCGAATGCAACGAAAACCGCATTTGGGACTACGGGTGAAGCTTGAAAACTGAATGACCGTCCGAAAGGGATATGTCCTCCGGGGAAGCATCGCGGTGAGAAATGAGCGTGCCTAGGAGGAGAAAACGCCGGGGGAAATGCCGGGCAGGAACTGGTTCGGGCAGAACGGCATACATACGATTTTGAAAAGGAGATCAAGCATGAACAACTATCACGAAGTTCCACCCGAGATTCTGGCGCAAGGCAGATTCTGCTGCTGGCGTATGGAAGAGCGTGGTGGGAGAAAAACGAAAGTCCCCTACAATCCCAACACCGGGCAGATGGCGAAAAGCAACGACCCGGGAACTTTTGCCCCTTTTGAAACCGCCCTCCTGGCACAGGGTATGACGGCATCGGTCTTGGAATCTTTGGCGGACTGTGCGCCATTGATCTGGACAACTGCGTCACCGACAGCGGCTATTTCACGGAACCGGCGGCAACCATTGTGGAGATCATGCACACCTACACAGAGTTCAGCCCCAGCAAAAAGGGGCTGCACCTGTATTTCTTCGCAAAGGATTTCCAGTATGACAGCCAGCGCTACTACACAATGAATCACAAAGCCGGGGTGGAGGTGTATGTTGCCGGAGCCACCAGCAAATATGTGACCCTCACAGGAGATATCTGCCAGTGGTATGAGTTTGGTGACCGCACGGAGGAGCTGAAAGAGGTTCTGGAACGATTTATGCTGCGACCCGAGAACCCTGCAAGAAATGCAATAAATGCAGTAAATTCTTGTCGCAGTATCGAATCGAGCGGATCCAATGGTGTAACAGCCGCTATAGGAGTTGGTAACGCATTGGCTGGCGGCCCTGCCGCCCCTGCACCGGAAGACAGCGACCTTCTGGATAAGGCGAGGAAAAGCAAAAATGGAAACCGCTTCTGGAAGCTGTACTGTGGGGATACCGGGAATTTCCAGTCACCTTCCGAAGCGGACATGGCGCTGTGCAACCATCTAGCATTCTGGACAGGCGGGAATGCCATGCAGATGGATCGGCTGTTCCGAGCCTCGGGCCTTATGAGAGAGAAGTGGGACAGGCCCCAGTCCGGCAGTACCGACGGTGCCATCACCATTCGCAATGCGATCCAGAAATGTTCGGAAACCTACCAGCCCAAGTGTGACGCAGAGCCGGAGTTTTTGCCGGTGATTCCCCTGACACCTGCCATCGGGGAACTGCCGGGTTTTCCTGTGGCTGCACTTCCACCAGTGGTCAGAGATTATGTAAACGCTGT
>JAXEMQ010000153.1:0-8504 GCA_034099845.1 Faecousia sp. | reverse complement strand
ATAGTCGTGAGGAGCTTGTTGCCAAGATTGAGACCTATATCGAATACTACAACAACCGCCGCGTACAAAGGAACCTTGGCGTACAGACGCCTACGGAAAAGCACAGCTATTATCTACTGGCTGCATAAACACAACATGAGAAAACGGCTGAACGTAAGTTCTGACATTTTCTCATGTTCCCACGGCACCGCAGTGCCGTGCAGCTCCAAATAAAAAGACTTCCGGCACCCTGACTGGGTACCGGAAGCCAAATATAGTTTATAATTTTTCATTGTCCACTTGACGGGGAGCAGTTCAATCCTGCTGACCCGGGCCTGTTTTTTCAAAAGATTCTTTGACTATACCGTATCTCTTTCTCAGCCTATTCCGATAAATACGGTTTCAATGCCTCAACCAACGCATATACCTTTGTGCCCGGGGCTGACCGAGAAGGCAGTTTATCCTTGTTTTCGGTGTTCAGCCTCTTGGCATTTGCAATTGCATAATCCATCATTGGATGAAGAATTTCATACATATCCTGTCGTTTATTTGGCTTTTACAAAAATTTCTTTCGTATTTTAAATATAAAACTGGTCAACAGCAGTTATATCGAACTTTTGAAAACCAAGAACCCAGCGCAAGCTCTCCGGCAACGGGGAACTCTGGGAACCTCTGATTTCACACGCACTACCATAGGGGTTTCCCCCTCGAGCCGTCAGGCGATTGCCCGCGGGCAACTCCGGAATGCCGGAGTCAGGGTCATAGGGGGCCTGCCCCCTGGGCGGGTGGACTTTGTCCAGCCAATGCTTGCTAATCCAGAGAAAAATGCTACATCTCATTTTTTGACGTTGTATGATCGAAAATACTCTACAATATATCCCAGACCATCGCCGGAAAACAAGCAGCGCAACGATGGCCTGGGATAAAGCTTTTGTATAATTCCTGTAAAGAAATTGGAAATATCACAGGTAAAACCCAGGTATTTTCAATTTTTTAGGAAAAGACTAGAATGGTGTCAGACGCAAGGGCCCTGCGTAACCTACAACCTGCACTACGGAGGACAACCTATGAACCAACCCATGCTCTTTGCACTGTCCCGCATCATCCTTGGGCGTAATGGCCGTCGGATCAGCGCGCTGGGCAATATTCGCACAGCATATACCCAACTATTTGCGGACTACTACCGCGCCAACCCCCATCTATCCATCCAAACGTATTACAAGTATGCAAAACAGGTAAAACCATTCCCCCAATCCCTTAGCGCCCACTACGCCGGTGACAAGGGATATCACCGGACCTTGGGGGATCTGCTTTGCCTGGTTGACAACGCCCCCTGCATCACCGTCCTGCACCAGATTAACATTGACGTACACCAATGGGTCACCACCCATCTGCCACCGGATACCGCACAACCACTAAGCCGGTCTTATGTAAACACAAAGCCAAGCCGTCGGCAGATTGCCCTGTATCTTACCGATGTGCTGCACTTTGCCCTGTGCGGGGAGATTTTCAAGCCGGAGGCACAGGCATCCGCGGCTGGTTCCCTGGGAAGGAGGTGTCCCTAATGGCGTGTACTTACTTTACGCTGTCTACACAGCCTGGAGCATACCTACAGTATCCACATTTTCTTCTGGACATCCCCGTCAGTGAGACCGCAAAGCTGGTTTACATTCTGATTCTGAGCCGTACACTGCTTTCCCGGCAAAATAACTGGATTGATGAGGATGGCCATGTCTATTGCCGCTATCCCATCAAAACCCTTGCGGTCGATGCACACAAATGCAAAACCACCATCATAAACGTTCTGGCAGAGCTGGAAGCGCATGATCTCTTAGTCCGCCATCGGGGCGGTGCTGGGTATGCCAATAAACTGTACCTCAGATTGCCGGAAACCTGCACTTCAGATGGTCAGGTTTCTGAACCTGACCATACCAGAAAACCGGTCCCTAATAAAAAGACAAAATTACAATACAAACCAAATTATGACTATAAGGGGGGCGGACTATGATATTTGAAGATTCTACGCAGATGCCCTTACGTCCGGGGGAGCACATTGGGGAAGATGGTCTGCTCTACTGCGACATCTGCAAGACCCCACGTCAAGTCTCCCTATACCTCTTTGGCGAACTGCGCACGTTCCGATGTCAGTGTCTTTGCCAGCAAACAAGGATGCAGGAGGAGCGGGAGCAGCTCCAACGGCAGGAAGCCTACGATCGGTTTGCCCGACTGCAATCCGTGGGGATGCGGGATCCATCCCTGCGGGAATGCACCTTTGCCGCCTCCCGGTACAACGGGCCTGTCATGAGGTACGCCAAAAATTATGTAGACCACTTTCAGTCAAACAGTATGGGGCTGCTCCTGTGGGGCCCGGTGGGTACGGGCAAGACCTACCTCGCCGCGTGCATTGCCAACGCATTGATGGCCCAGGGGGTCTCGGTCCTCATGACCAACTTTGGGCGGATCCTCGGCGCCCTCCCCGGCCCCGCCTCCGGAGAAAGAACCGCCTTTCTTGACGGCCTGATGCGATTTCCTCTGCTGATTTTGGACGACTTTGGAACAGAGCGGGACACTCCCTACGCCCTTGAGATGACCTATTCTATCATCGACGCACGGTACCGCACCGGAAAGCCAATGATTGTCACCACGAACCTCACACCGGCCCAGATGGAAACCCCCGGCATTGAGGAAAAAGCCCGGATCTATGATCGCGTCCTGGAATGCTGCTTTCCCATCCAGGTGCAGGAGGCCCATGTCCGGGAGGAGATCCGACAGCGCAAGTATGATCGGATTCGCGGCAAAATAACATGACGAAACCGGGTGTGGACCTCCCCACACCCGGTTCTGTCATGTGCGTTCCTTTGCACCGCGAATCTGCTCATCCAAGGGCCGCTTCCGTTCCTTCCTGGTCTCCTCCTTTTCCGGATTTCGGGGCACAGACGGAATCGGAAAGGCCGCGGCAATTTCCATGGCACCATCTCCTGCCTTCCGACAGCCGACAACCCACCAGCCATCAGTTGCCACCGGAAGCCCGGCATACAGGGGCCTGTCGTAGCTGCGAAGCTTCCAATGTTCTCCCGTTTCGCCCCTTCCCACAAGAAACTTAGCATGGTTCCTGCCATACAGAATCCATTCCGGTTTGATCCGGAAAAAGCCTTCCCGGGCCGGAAACTCGTAATGCACCCCTCTGGGAAGCTGCCGCCGAAAGCGATTGTAAGGCATTGTCGGCAGGGGATCACCTTCCGGACAGATCCATCGCAGAAAATCCGACAGGCCTGGTCGAAGAAAGGTCAGGAAGGATTCTGCCCGCTCCTCCGCGCCGGATTGCTTCTTTTCATAGGTACGACGGAGCATATTTAGTTCCTTTTGATAAGCTGTCTGAATCCGTCTCAGATGGGTATCCTCCCTCGCCGCCTGATCCAGCAGGATACCTACGGCCTCTCTGGTGCGCAGATTGTGGGTTTTACAGTAGGATTGCAGCTTTTTCCGATCAGATGGGGACATACGGAGATTCAGCTGCACGGTTCTCTCCGGCTTCTTCTGGAAAATCGATGCCCGTTCCGGCTTCCTGTCCCCGTCTGTGGGTTTTTTCAGCCGGGTTTCCGCCAGAAGTTCTTCCACCGGCTTTTGCGGAAGGGCCCGCAGGATTTCCTCTGTGCGGGGGAACATCGTATCCGCAGCATCGATTGTTTTGACCTGGTTGATACTGGAATACCCGGCCTGTTCCAGAAGGAAAATCCAAGCCAGCACATGCCGATAGGCTTCCGCTCCGGTACACCGCAGCTCCTCCAGCAGGTGCAGTGTGGGCGGCGTCTGCTGATCCAGGATGCCCCGGGTGGCTTTTACCGCGCCGGTCCGGTGTCTGGAGAACACCTGGGACAGCCTCCGTGCCGCGGTCTTTCCTACGAACACCGAATTCTCAAGAACCAGCGCGTAGATGCGGTACGGTAGCACCTCAGTATGCAGTCGTGCCATCATCATGATCTCCACAGATTGCGTACCAGGTCAGACAGGTCAGCATCTGCACCGGATCCTCCAGGCAGAGGACCTCCATCAAATCCTCCCGTTCCAGCGAATTCAGTGCGGAAAGGTACTCCGCAAGGCACCTTCGGAGGGCTCGAATGCGCACGCCATCCGCAAAACAGCAGTCGACCAGCGCATCCACATCCTCCCGCAGCTGCTGGGGACATCGGGGATTCTTGGTATCCTGGTAAAAGCTTACGAATCTGCGCGGGGGCAGTTCCAGTTCACGCACGATGTTTCGGGCAGTAGAATTGGAGGGTTGGGTTCCGATGTCCTCATAATAAGTGGCAAACCAGGTAGCCAGAAACTGTTCAATCCTTTCCCCGCTTCCGCAGGCGTGATATACGCAAGTGAATAATTTGGCAAATCGCATATTGCTCCTCCTTATATTTTGGGATACCAACAGGATAGCATCTCACTTTTTACACTGCATTTGAAATATTCGCCTTTTGGGCGAAAAATTCAAATATGGCTGCATACACGATCTGATAAAATTATCTCATCCTATTCTGTGGAGGTCATTTCCATGCCAGAGTACGTTTTTCCCTCCTTCCGTTCCGACCCGTGGGAGTTCAAAACAGTGGACCCCTGCTTGGTGAAAACAGACAAAATCATGCAGCCGGAACCCCAGCTTCTACCCGGGGATGGTCTTCATCCATCGGATCCGGACGAACAGTGGCGATACCAGTTTGAGATGGCTTTGGATTCCGAAAGCGCACTCCTGGGCTATCTGGGTCTTCTCATCGACTACCATGAAATCAGAATGCTGGCCCACTTCCTCATCGGCACCTGCTCCGTTCTGGAGCTATCCATCCCAAGGGCAGCAGAGCGTTTACCAAAATACCACCTCCGGTGGGACTACGCGTCCAATATCTCTCTGGAAATCTCCACATCCCATGGACTGACCGTGTGGACAAACGGCAAGCCGGAAAAGATGATTCCCCTTCAACCGTCGGCGCAGGATGACCTTCGGCAGGCCATCTCCGATCTGTGGCCCCTTGTGGAAGACTTCCCAATCTGGGAGGTGGTTTCCCAGGATGCGCACTACTTCACCGTTCGCCAGAAATGTCTCTCCGAACTTCTTTGAAAATATCGTAAAGGGCGAAAACACCAGACATTTTCCAGTCAGAACCTGGGTATTCTATATCCAAACAAAGGACTTCGGAGGATCCTGTTATGGAAAAGAAGGCCAGTCTGACCTCCCAGATAATGAAAGCAGATATGGAACGGAGTTGCCTGCTGTACTTCAACGATATTCTTTTCTCCAAGGGGCAAATATCCCAGGAAGAATACCGTGCGATGCAACTTGCAATCGCCGCAAGAGGAAGAGCCAAGCGTACCCAGCGGTAGGTGTTTCCCTGTCCCCCTAGTTTGCACCAAGGGGGCAGGAAATTGTTACGCACTTTTGGAGTTGGGATTCCCTCTCACGCGCATTGCGTAAAGCAATGTGTTCATGACCAACTCAATTTTACGGTCGTGCTCCTCCCTCCAAGTGCAATGCAGCAAATTATTTTTTTGGGCTTCACGGATCGTATCGTCTTCCCGGATCAACTGGACAAGTTCTTCCAGTGCCGTCTCCTCGTCGGTCATATCCATAACCAACAAAGACTCAATCTCGATCCATAAATCGTTCTGATAATCATCGTCCAACCAGTACCGGGACACCAACTGTCGAGGGAGGTAACTCCGCCCAGATTTAAATTGGCTGATCCTCCCCGGGGAGTAGACAATACACTCGTCCCGCAAATACTTGCTAAAAAGTTTCTCAAACAAATCTACATCACTAGAAAACGATACTCGATCTCTCGTATTTCTTACGATCCAGCAAAAAACCGCTGAAAAGTCTACTCTTCGCTTATCCTCCATACATGATTCTCCTTTTTGATATTATGGTTTTCGTATACACAACGGCTCCCGATATTGTATAAATATACGTAATATACAAACACAGATTTGTATCCAATTGCTGCCGTTTTTTCGTGCATCTGCATTCTATACCACATTTAATGATAAGTCAACCAGCATATTTCACTAAATAAAGTATTTTTCTTGGTAAATATTGCATAAACGTATGCTCAGCATTATATGCATACATATATGTATAAACATACACATGCGTGTACATATACGTATACGCATATGTATATTCTCTTTCTACAATGCTTCGACCTTTACTTTTCACCAGACAATCCACCTGTAGAGAAAACCAAATCAAGAATCAACGTCTTACTTTCCTATCAAGGAAAACCATCATCTCTCCCCCCCCTATTTCCACCTCAGTTCCACCCTCCCCGCGGATTATCCCCAACACACACCACAACCCCCGAAAGAGCCTTTTCAAAGCTCCTCCGGGGGCTGTCATGTCCATATGAATTCGGGTCGTGCAGTCTTCCCCTTTCGTTGGCCTCTGGCAGAGAGTACTACCGGGCGACCATCCATCTGCCGCGCTTATCGGAACCATCACGGCGGATCCAGTTCTTACCCTTCAGTCCCTTTAGCGCCCGGCTGACGGTGCTATAGGAAATACCCAGCATTTCCGCCATTGCGGATATGGAAAGATCTCCATTCTCCCGAATGATGGCCAGAATGCGCTGTTCATTTTCGCTCATCTGGTCACTTACAGTGTCATTTACACTGTCATTTACACTGTCATTTGACACTGTAAACGCCGGGTGAATCCCAATGGTGGTCAGGAAGTAGCTTCTGGCATCATCCGTCTCAAAGGTTGGCATGGGGGATCCATTTGCCTTTAATGCCCGGATAATCTTCTGGAATCCGGTGTTGCGACCCTCTGTCAGGTGCAGCTCTTTGAGAAATTCGCCGATCCGGCGGTTCCGATACCGACGGCTGACTGCCCGGTAGTTTTTCAGCCCCTCCATGCTGATGGAGCGGTCGGCACCGGGATGGCTGAGTATCTCCATTCTGGCCCACTCCACCACACGGCCGGAGAGCAGCGTCCTGATATTGGTGAGAATCCTCATTTTTCTCACCCCACAGCGATGTTTTTTCTTATTATAGTCCATTTTGATGTCAATATCAAGTCTTTCCAGCCAATATGCATTGACTTTTTCGTTATTCTGTATTATCCTATCCATAGTCATGATATAACGAACAAAGGAGCCCCCCTATGGACATACACGCCATCCGCCAACAGCTGAAAACCCGCTCCATTTACGACCTGCCCCTGCGGGTGACCTTCTATGCCCGGGTGTCCTCGGACTCGGACGAGCAGCTCAATTCCCTGGGAAACCAGGTGACCTACTACCAGGAGCTGATCCAGAAAAACGCCCTCTGGACCTATGTACCGGGGTACATCGACGAGGGTCTTTCCGGCATCTCCACCAAAAAGCGGGAGAACTTCAACCGCATGGTGGAGGAAGCGGCAGAGGACAAATTCGACCTGATCCTCACGAAAGAGATCAGCCGGTTTGCCCGCAACACCCTGGACTCCATCCAATTCACCCGGAAGCTCCTGAGCCACGGCGTGGGTGTGTTCTTCCAGAACGACAACATCAACACATTGGACGAGGACTCGGAGCTGCGTCTGTCCATCATGTCGTCGATTGCCCAGGACGAGCTGCGAAAGCTCAGCAGCCGTGTCAAATTCGGCCACCAGCAGGCCATCCGCGACAAGGTGGTGCTGGGCAACAGCCGGATTTTCGGCTACGTCAAGGACGATGGACGGCTGGTCATTGACGAAGAAGAGGCGCCCATGATCCGGGAGCTGTTCGCCCTCTACGCCACAGGCAGCTACTCCATGAAGCAGCTGGAGACCCTTTTCTGGGAAAAGGGCTACCGCAACCACAACGGGAAAAGGATCGCCCACACCACCATGTCTAATCTGATTTCCAACCCAAAATACAAGGGCTATTACACTGGAAACAAGGTCAAAGTGGTGGATATGTTCACCAAAAAGCAGAAGTTCCTGCCCCCAGAGGAGTGGGTGATGTTCAAGGATGAAACCGGCGAAATTGTCCCCGCCATCGTCTCCGAGGAGGTCTGGGACGCCGCCAACGAGGTTCTGAGAAAACGCAGCGAGGATGTAAAATCCCGCCAGGGCATCTCCAACCATGCCAATCTCTTAACCGGCAAGCTCTTCTGCACCCACTGCGGCGCGGCCTACTACCGCCGGGATACCAAGGATCGCCAGGGCAACAAGAATTCCCGCTGGGTCTGCTCCGGCAAAATCAAAAACGGCGCGCAATCCTGCCCCTCCTTCCCCATCTACGAAAGCGAGATGCGCGCGCTCCTGCTGGATGTCTTTGAATCGGCACAGCCCCAGCTGGAAGCGCTGATTGAGGAATACATTCAGATGTACAGGCAGATCCATCAAGGCGATGGCTTGCGCAAGCGGATGGAGGTCCTTCGAGAAACCATCGAAACCGTCCGGAAAAAGAAGCAGAAGCTGCTGGCCTACAACGCAACCGGCGCCCTTTCTGATCAGGATTTCCTGTCCATGAACCAGCAGTGTACCGAGGAGCTGAACGCGGCGGAGGCCGAGCTGG